>NZ_DBHISP010000001.1:0-285121 GCF_057274575.1 Granulicatella sp.
TACAAGCATTCACATTAAAAGTATTTATCCAACCGTCAAATTTACTTTCTAGTGGTTTTTTGGGTGTTGCAATTTTAATAAATCAAATATCCGAATTATTTGGTGTAGAGTTATCCATTTCGATTTTATTAATTCTACTTAATATTCCTGTGGCCATTTTATGTTATAGAGGGATTAGTGCTCGTTTTACGTTTTATTCGATTCTTCAAGTTTTTGTTGGAAGTTTCTTTATTCGTGTTTTAAATTTTGATCCTTTATTTGTCGATGACACCATGTTGAATGTAATTTTTGGTGGAGTATTAAACGGCTTGTATGTTTCGCTCGCATTGAAGGGGAATGCTTCAACAGGGGGAATGGATTTTATTGCATTATATGTTTCAAATAAGAGCGGTAAAACCATTTGGCAACAAGTATTCTTATTTAATACATTATTACTTGTAATATTTGGGGCGTTATTTGGATGGAGAAATGCAGGTTATTCGATTATATTCCAATACATTTCTACGAAAGTGATTAGCACATTCCATCAGAGATATCATAGGGTTACATTACAGATTACGACTCGTTATGGGGAAGATGTTATGCAATCTTATTTAAAGAATATAAGGCATGGAATATCATGTGTGGACGCTATTGGAGGATTTAGTCGAGAAAAAATGTATCTATTACATACAGTAATTTCATCTTATGAAGTTATGGATGCCGTAGCTGTTATTAAAGAAGCGGATCCTCGTGCGATTATCAATCAAATTAGTACAGAAAACTTTTATGGAAGATTCCATAGAGAACCAGAGTAGGGAGGTAATTAAACTGCAAGCTATTTCTAAAAAAGATATTTTAAAATCGTTTATGCTCGTAACTTTAGGCTGTTTTTTATTTTCATACACTATTAACGCTGTAGTAATAGCTAATCATTTTGGTGAAGGTGGCCTTACGGGAGTAACACTTCTTATGTTCTATACGCTAAATATTGATCCTGCATTATCAAGTCTAGTTTTAAATGTTTTTTTATTAATCGTCGGTTATCGTTACTTAGAGAAGAAAACAATGATTTATACAGTTCTTGCTGTATTTGAACTACCGATGTTTCTAAAATACACTCAGGAATGGCCAGTATTTGTACCTGAGAATCTAGTAGTAGCCTCGGTTGCTGCTGGTGTATTTGTTGGTATTGCTTTGGGACTTGTTATTTTAGGAAAAGGCACAACTGCTGGAACAGATATTATTGCAATGATGATGAATAAATATCTTGGATGGCCAGTTTCATCTTCATTATTGGTAATTGATACCATTGTTGTCACTCCTTTAGCATTTGTAATAGGATTTGAAAAGGCTGTTTTAACGTTAATGATGCTATTTATTGCAAGTAAGGTTATTAATTTTATTCTCGAAGGATTTAACCCACGAAAAGCAATAATGATTATTTCAAATCAATACGAACTAATTGGTCAAAAGATTCAAGAGCAATTAGACAGAGGAATCACGGTTCTTGATGGGCATGGATTTTACTCAAAAGATAAAAGACAAGTTCTTTATGTTGTAGTGAATCGTCAACAATTAATGCCAATTCAACGCATCATTCATGAAATAGATCCGAACGCCTTTGTTATTATTACAGATGTAAATCAGGTCATTGGAGAAGGATTTACTTTCTACTTTGACGACAGTGGAAATAAATTTTTGCATTAAAAGGATGGGGAGTATGAAAATTAAGAAAGCTTTGGGAATTTTTATAGGTTTACTTTTTATAAATGGACAAGCGGTTTTAGCAAACGAAAATCAAACGGAATCAACAGTGAATAAAAATGTTACTGAAGAAACTACTACCGTTGCAAAGCCTGAAAAAGATGAAGTCACTACAAAAGAAACGGTATTGAAAAAGAAAGAAGAGGCTCCTAATAAAGAAAAAGAAGTGAAACGCACCGGATGGATGAAGGATTCAAATGGGATTTGGTACTATTATAATCAAAATGGTGTTCTAGAGACTTCTAAATGGATTGGGGACTATTATTTAGAACATAATGGTCAAATGGCGACAAATAAGTGGGTAGATGATTATCGCTATTTTGTTGATTCTTCAGGAAAATGGATACCAGGAAAAATCAAAAAAAACGGTTGGAAAAAGGAAGATGGTTATTGGTACTATTATGACGTACAAGAAAATCTTACTCGAAACAAATGGGTCGATTCTTATTATTATTTAGGATCTGATGGGAAAATGAGTGTTGATAATTGGGTTGATAATTACCAATATTACGTCGATAAAGATGGTGTCTGGGTCCCAGGAAAGAAAAAAGAAAATTGGGTTAAATTAGATTCTATTTGGTATTTCTATGAAAATGGATTACCAGTAAGAAATGTATGGAAAGGAAATTACTTTCTACAAGAAGATGGCACAATGGCAACGAACAAATGGGTAGATGATTATCGTTATTTTGTTGGTGATAATGGTGCTTGGATTAGAGATAAGAAGATGAAATCTGGATGGGTAAAAGAGAATGGTTATTGGTACTTTTACGAAGGAAAAGAATCTCTAGTTAAAAATGCTTGGAGAGGTAATTATTACTTGGGTGAAAGGGGAGAGATGCTCGTTAACCAATGGGTCGATCAAAATCGATACTATGTCAATGAGGATGGAAAATGGATTCCAGAAGCCCAAAAAGGGAAAGATGGATGGAAACAAAACTCTTCCGGTGATTGGTATCATTTTTCAAATGGTATTCCTTCCCGAAACAAATGGGTCGGAAGTTATTATCTTTTAGATGATGGAAAGATGGCAACCAATAAATGGGTAGATAATTTTAAATATTATGTAGGTCCTGATGGTGCATGGGTTTCCAACATTAGCGAAGCTAAAAATCGAAAAGAAATCTTACTTGATTTAGCTCGAGGATTTATCGGAGTAGAACAGTATGATCCTCTTCACCAGTATTTGGTGAATCAATATAATTCTGGACCAAGTAGTTATAGTGGATATAAAGTACAAAGCTGGGATGATTGGTGCGATGTTTTTGTTTCATCTATGTACCAAATTGCGGGAATGATTGATCTTATTGATAAAGAAGCGTATGTTCCTTATCACATAAATATTTTCAAAAATAAGAGAATTTGGATTGGCAAATCAACACCAAGAGCTGGAGATATTGTAACTTTTGACTGGAATAGTGATGGAGTTGCAGATCATATAGCAATTGTTGAAAAAGTAGAAGATGGTAAAATCGTAACTATTGAAGGAAATACCACGGAACATTTGAATGTTGATGAGTCAAAAGTAGTGCGCCACACTCATCGCTTATCCGCATACTATATCATTGGGTACGCTCGTCCTAACTATTAATTTATGTTATAAAAAACCAGTCATTTTTGACTGGTTTTTTATCTTTTTTTATTGCTCAAAAAGCACTCAATTCAGCGTATATTAACGGTTGATTTTAGTGAAAAATTCCCAGTGTTGTGTTATTATAAATTAAATCAATAAAATGATTAAATTTATATAAAGGAGGTAGCTTTATGGTAGGGATTATCATTGCAAGTCATGGTGAGTTCGCTGACGGGATAAAACAATCTGGTTCTATGATTTTTGGAAACCAAGAAAAAGTTGAATCAGTTACATTTATGCCTAGTGAAGGCCCTGAAGACTTACAACGTAAACTGCGTGAGGCTGTTGATAAACTAGAGACAGAAGAAATTCTATTTTTAGTAGATTTATGGGGAGGAAGCCCATTTAACCAAGCAAATATTTTGTTCGAAGAAGATCCTGAACATCGTGCAATTGTTGCTGGTTTAAGCTTACCAATGCTTATTGAATCGTACGCTAGTCGTTTTTCAATGAACACTTCTCATGAAATCGCAAAGGCAATTGCACCAACTGCGATTGAAGGGGTTAAGATTCGCCCAGAAGCTCTTCAACCAGAAGAGAAGAAAGAGGAAAAATCTGCACCTTCAGCACCTGTTACTAATGGGGCAATTCCAGAAGGAACAGTTATTGGAGATGGGAAAATTAAATTTGTTTTAGCTCGTATTGATACTCGTTTGTTACATGGACAAGTAGCTACAAGTTGGACAAAAGCAACAAATCCAAACCGCATTATCGTTGTTTCTGATAAAGTTGCAAAAGATGACTTACGTAAGAAATTAATTGAACAAGCAGCACCTACTGGAGTTCGTGCTCATGTAATTCCACTAGATAAACTAGTAGAAGTGTACAACGATCCACGTTTTGGAGATACAAGGGCATTATTATTATTCGAGACACCACAAGAAGCTTTGGAAGTTATTGAAAAAGGTGTTCATATTGATCAATTAAATATTGGATCAATGGCACACTCTGTAGGTAAAGTTCAAGTAAGTAATGCATTATCATTAGACCAAGATGATGTAGAAACTTATAAAAAATTACGTGATTTAGGTGTTAAAATGGATGTTCGAAAAGTTGTTTCGGATTCTCCTGCAGACATCTTCAAATTAATTGAAGCAAAGTCTAATGAAGGCTTGAAACTATAATAGAGAGATAGGAGATTATTATGGATTTTAATGTATTTCAAATTATTTTAGTCCTAATTGTCGCATTCTTAGCTGGTTTGGAAGGGATTTTAGATGAGTTTCAATTCCATCAACCAATTATTGCTTGTACATTAGTTGGACTTGCGACAGGACATTTAACTGAGGGGATTATCCTTGGTGGTTCTTTACAAATCATTGCACTTGCTTGGGCAAACGTTGGTGCTGCGGTAGCACCTGATGCTGCTTTAGCATCAGTAGCTTCAGCTATTATTTTTATTAAAGGGAATGATTTTACAGAAGGTGGACGTAACCTTGCTATTGCTACTGCTGTTACTTTAGCGACAGTTGGTTTAGTTTTAACAATGGTGGTACGTACATTATCAGTTGCATTAGTCCATAGAGCGGATGCAGCGGCTGAAAAAGGAGACTTCAAAGGAGTTTCATTCTGGCATTATGTTGCATTATCTTGCCAAGGATTACGTATTATGATTCCAGCTGGATTACTTTTATTCTTACCTTCAGATGTTGTTCAAGGTTACTTAAAAGCAATTCCTGATTGGTTTGCTAATGGTATGACAATTGGTGGTAGCATGGTAGTTGCAGTGGGGCTAGCAATGGTTATTAACTTAATGGCTTCTAAAGAAACTTGGCCATTCTTCTTCATTGGTTTCGCAATCGCTCCTTTAAACGAGTTAACATTGATTGCAACTGGTGTTATCGCTTTAAGTTTAGCGTTAATTTACTTAAACTTATCTAATAACAGGGGAAATGGTTCAACTGGTGGACGTTCAGGTTCTGGAGACCCACTAGGTGACATTTTAAATGACTACTAAGGAGTGTGAATGAGATGACAGAGAAAAAAGTATCTTTAACGAAACAAGACCGCTTAAAAGTTATGTTACGTTCACAATTCTTACAAGGTTCTTGGAACTATGAACGTATGCAAAATGGAGGATGGGCATTCTCCCTAATTCCTGCATTGAAAAAATTATACCCAAATCCAGAAGATTCAAAAGCAGCGTTAAAACGTCACTTAGAATTCTTTAATACTCACCCATATATCGCTTCACCAATTCTTGGGGTAACTTTAGCTTTAGAAGAAGACCGTGCAAACGGTGCGTCAATCGATGACGCAACAATTCAAGGGGTTAAAGTTGGTATGATGGGACCCCTAGCTGGTATCGGTGACCCAGTATTCTGGTTTACTGTTCGTCCTATCTTAGGTGCGATCGCCGCAGGATTAGCAGCAACGGGTTCAATCATTGGACCATTATTCTTCTTTATTGTTTGGAACTTAATTCGTATCGCTTTTATGTGGTATACACAAGAGTTAGGATATCGCCAAGGTTCTGAGATTACTAAAGACTTATCAGGTGGTATTTTACAATCTATTACAAAAGTTTCTTCAATTGTAGGGATGTTTGTAATGGGGATTTTAGTACAACGTTGGACAAGTATGAAATTCCCACTTGTCTTAACAAAAGTACAATTGACGGCTGATCAATATATTCAAACTCCTGGAAAAGATGATGTTGTGACTGGTGGGCAACTTCAAGAGATCGTTGCCAAATTATTGGATGGTAAAAAATTATCGCCTGAAGTAGTAACCACTCTTCAAGACAACTTGAACAAATTGATTCCAGGATTGGCTGCTTTACTATTAACATTCTTAGTAATGTGGTTATTGAAGAAAAATGTAAAACCAATTTACATTATCTTTGGGCTATTTGCATTAGGTATTTTAGCTGGTTTAACAGGAGTAATGGCTCCTTAATCCTACTTGATTGGAGATAGACTATGGCTGTTTCATTAAATACAAAAGCGATTTATAAAACAAAAGCAAACCTTTTTAATGGAGGAATAGGATTTAAAAATGGTGATATCCTTATTGGAGATCGCGCATTCGAATTCTATAATCATCAGAACCCGGAAAGCTATCTTCAAATTCCATGGGAAGAAATTAAATTGGTTAGGGCTCATGTCATGTTTAAAGGACGTTTCATTAGAGCATACTATATTGATACGAAACAAGCTGGAACATTTCAGTTTATTTCTTCAGATGCTGGAAGAACTCTTAAAATGATGAGAGATTTTATTGGAAATGATAAAATTGTTAAAACTGAACCATTATTTAGTTTGAAAAAAATATTTAAAAAGTAATAAAAAGGCGGATGCTAAAGCATTCGCCTTTTTAAATTTCATTTGTAAGTAGAAAGGGATAATGATCCATGGAAAGATTCAAATTCACCGTTGGATATGTTACAAATTCGCCATCTTTTTGAGCTTTTATAGGTTCATAAATTTTTATATTGGCTTTTGTACATGAGTATTCTTTTAAATTTTGGGGGAACAGTTTGAAATGAGTTCCGTTTGTTAAAATAAACGGAAAAGCTTTTAGAACTGTAAAAAGAGAGACTTTTCTAGCAATTGCAATTTGAAAATGATGATTCCCTTGTGTTGCAGAAGGTACAAAGCGAATCCCTCCTCCAAAATAAGAGTGATTAAAAGCTCCAAGAAGAAGATTTTCTGTAGAAGCAAAACTTTTCCCATCATCAAGAGTGATTAGAGCATCAAACTCTTTACGCTCTTTAAAAGCCTTAATAATAGGAGTAAGATAAGAAGCTTTTTTAATTCCTTTTGCTTGAAGAAGTGCTTCCCTTTGTTTTTGGTTTATTTCACAGATAGCAGCATCAATTCCAAATCCCATCGAATTTAAGATGATACCAGTTGATTGTGAGTTTGCTTCTGAGTAAGTAAGAAATTCTAAGTCAATAATATTATTCTCTGAAAGCTTTTCAATAAACTTTCTTGAGTGATGAGTTAAATTCATTTCCCGTGAAAAATCATTTCCAGTTCCTGCCGGTAAATAGCTTAGTGGAATAATGATATTATGTTGTTTCAAATAATGAATAGCTTCATTAAGAGTTCCATCTCCACCAACAATAACGACTATTGTATGCTGATTTCGTTGTTGTAGATATTTGTTCATTAATTCTGGAAGTTCTCCCGCTCTTTGAGTTTGAAATAACTTGAAGGGAATTCCTTTTTCTGTACAAGCTTCAACAATATGATTGATTTGTTGCTGGCCTGAAAAACTGCCAGACATCGGATTTCCAAAAATAAATAAATTCATGAAATACTTCCTTTCGACTCTTCACAATTATAGCATAAATGAAAGTAAAAAAAGAGTGATTTTTGTAAGAAATAACGTATAATGAAGATGAGGTGAAAGTATGGCTAATGATTTTTTTGAGCGAGTGTTAAATCCTACTTGGAAAAATTTAAGTAGAGAATCAAAAAAAGTAGTAATTCGAAATATTCTACGCTTTTTCGTGAATCCAATACTAACAATTGAAGATTTAAAGTTTGTACAATATGATTATGCTGGTATCACAAATGATACGTTTGAAGTAACAATTGATGGTAGAGTTTTTGTTTTTGTACCTGGTCAGAAAGAGGTTGTTCTTGGGTGGGATAGCGGTTTGTCAGGACTTTCTGGACTAGATTGTAGCGAAGAACGTCAAGAGCTTCGTTACGCTTTTAAACGCTATTTAAATCAACATTTAACGGGTTTTATGTTTTTGAATCAAGAGGTACAAGAAAAGGACCTTTCTTCTGAAAAATTAACTACACAAATGGTTGAAGATGGCATTAATTTGATGACATCTGAATTAAGAAAAGTTGATATTTCAGCAATGTTAGTGGAAAAGAAACCTTATTTTGTAGGTCTTCGCTTTATCGGAAACTATTCAGTTGTTACAGGACAATTAACAGGAGCAGAAGAAGTTGCACCTGAAACACTAGAAATTATGGAAGAAGCTATTACTCCCGATAATTCAATGGAAGCACTGTTCCAAGAATTCCCTAGAGCGGTTCGAGTGGACCGTTACTTTATGCAACAAGACTTGAAGAATCCTGATAATTTTGCTTGCTACGTGGCCGACCCTGTTAGTTATGAAGAGGCTAGAAAAGAAATTGAACGTACTGGTATGGGGCTTTTAAATGAAGATGAGTGGGAGTATTGCTGTGGAAGCGGTACGCGTCGTCTCTTTAAATGGGGCAACCAATTATATCGTTCTCTAATTCGAGACGAAGCTAATTCTCCTATATGGAATGAAAATATGTTTGGTTTGGAAATTGCAAATGCTGAATTTGGACCTGAATTAATTGAGGGCAGACCATATACTAAGGGAGCATGGTTAGAAGAAAATTTCAAAGCACCTGTTTTGAATTTATTGCCACTATCGTCTTATTATTCTGTTAATTTACCACTATTAGTGGATCCTAATGGTTATCTTGCTGCAGGGTATTACTGCGCAAGACGTGCTATTCGAATTGAAATGTAAAAAAGAAATCAGTCACTGTTGTGGCTGATTTTTTAAATATTTATTAAAGTCAAAAAAAGTCAAATAAAAATATTGACCTTTTCTGACTAATGGTATATACTTAATACATGGTCAGGAGACCACAAAAGGAGGAATGAAGATGAATATTGAAAAAATGACTACAACAATGCAACAAGCATTAGGCCAAGCGCAACAAATTGCGATGGTCCGTAAACATCAAGAAATAGATATTCCTCATTTATGGAAAGTATTTATGGAACCAAATCACTTTGTTAGAAATTTATATAGTGATTTACAAGTGAATGACAAAGAATTTGAGGAATTAATTGATAAAGAATTAGACCGTATTTCTGTAGTAGAAGGACAAAATGTCCAATATGGGCAAAGTATGAGTCAAAACTTATACCGACTCTTTACAGAAGCTGAAAAAATTAGAGAAAGCTTTAAAGACGATTATTTATCTACAGAGGTAGTTGTCCTTGCGTTAATGGAACTTGGAAATCATCCATTGACTCGCTATTTACTACAACACCAAGTAAACAAAGAAAAATTAAGATCTCGTATTGAAGAGCTAAGAGGGGGAGAACGTGTGACTAGTCAAAATCAAGAAGAACAATATGAAGCATTATCAAAATATGCGCGTAATTTAAATGAAGCTGTTCAGTCTGGAAAACAAGATCCAGTCATTGGACGTGATGAAGAAATTCGAGATGTGATTCGTATCTTGTCTCGTAAAACTAAAAATAATCCAGTATTGATTGGGGAGCCAGGTGTCGGTAAGACAGCGATTGTTGAAGGTTTAGCTCAACGTATTGTGAAAAAAGACGTACCAGAAAACTTAAAAGACAAATTAATTTACTCATTAGATATGGGAGCGTTAATCGCCGGCGCAAAATATCGTGGTGAATTTGAAGAACGTTTGAAAGCCGTTCTGAAAGAAGTAACGAAATCAGAAGGAAGAATTATCTTATTTATCGATGAAATTCATACAATTGTGGGTGCTGGTAAGACAGAAGGCTCTATGGATGCTGGTAACTTACTAAAACCAATGTTGGCTCGTGGTGAACTGCATTGTATTGGTGCCACAACTCTTGACGAATACCGTGAAAATATGGAGAAAGATAAAGCGTTAGAACGTCGTTTCCAAAAAGTACTCGTTCAAGAACCAACTGTTGAAGACACCATTTCAATTCTTCGTGGATTGAAAGAACGTTTCGAAATCCACCACAGTGTAAACATTCACGACAGTGCGTTAGTAGCTGCTGCGACTTTATCAAACCGTTATATTACTGACCGATTCTTGCCAGATAAAGCGATTGACTTAGTCGATGAAGCCTGTGCTACGATTCGTGTTGAAATGAACTCAATGCCAACAGAACTTGACGCAGTCACTCGTCGTTTGATGCAACTTGAAATCGAAGAACAAGCGTTGAAAATGGAAAAAGATGATGCTTCTCAAAAACGACTTGCTATTTTACAAGAGGAATTAGCGGAACAACGTGAAAAAGCAAATAACCTCAAAATGAAATGGGAAATCGAAAAAGAAGAAGCTAATAAGATCCGTAACAAACGTGAAGAAATCGATCGTGCTAAACGTGAATTGGAACAAGCAGAAGCAGACTACAACCTTGAAAAAGCGGCTGAACTTCGTCACGGACGTATTCCAGCCCTTGAACATGAGTTGAAAGAACTTGAGGATCAAAACAAGGCGAATGCTGAAAACACGCAACGTCTCGTTCAAGAATCAGTAACGTCTGAAGAAATTGCTCGAGTAGTGGGTCGCTTGACGGGTATTCCTGTAACAAAATTAATGGAAGGCGAGCGTGAAAAACTTCTTCACTTAGAAGATATTCTTCATGAACGTGTGATTGGTCAAGACGAAGCTGTACAAAAAGTGGCTTCAGCAGTCCTTCGTTCTCGTGCAGGCTTGCAAAATCCGAGCCGACCAATCGGAAGTTTCTTGTTCCTTGGACCTACAGGGGTTGGTAAGACAGAACTTGCTAAGGCTCTTGCAGAAGATTTGTTCGACTCAGAAGATCATATGGTTCGTATTGACATGAGTGAATATATGGAAAAACATTCAGTGTCTCGCTTAGTGGGAGCTCCTCCAGGATATGTTGGATATGAAGAGGGAGGCCAATTAACAGAAGCTGTTCGTCGTAATCCATATACAATCGTTCTTTTAGATGAAATTGAAAAAGCACATCCAGATGTATTTAATATCTTATTACAAGTTTTAGACGATGGACGCTTAACCGATTCTAAAGGACGTGTAGTAGACTTCAAGAATACCGTGATGATTATGACAAGTAATATCGGTTCACAATTCTTGCTTGAAAATCAAGGTGAAACAATCGATGAAGAAACTCGTACGGCAGTAGAAGGTGTTCTAAAAGCAACCTTCAAACCAGAGTTCTTGAACCGTATCGACGAAACAATCTTCTTCACACCACTTTCTAAAGACAATATTCGTGGAATCATTACGAAGATGTTGAAACAATTAGCCAAACGTGTAGAAGATCAAGAAATCATCTTAAGCTTCACAGATGAATTGAAAGATTGGATTGCAGATAATGCTTATAATCCAGTGTACGGTGCTCGTCCAATTTCTCGTTATATTCAACGTGAAATTGAAACGCCACTTGCTAAAGAAATCATCCGTGCAAGTATCCTTCCAGGCGACCAAGTGAAATGTGATTTAGGAATTGATCATGTGACATTTGAAGTGATTGGAAAGAATGAATAAGTAATATAAAGAAAACGCAATGGACTTTTGTCCATTGCGTTTTTTGTGCTTTATTTGTCTTCTTGAATTCGACGTTTTCTAACGCCCCAGAATTGGAAGTAGTCAGTACGAATAGCACCGTTATAAAGTTTGCGTTTCTTTGTTGCTTTTTGACCATAGTGCTCTTCAAAGGTTAAGTCACTCGTTAAAATATATTTACTCCAAGTTGTCAGTGGTGCATAGGTTTCACCCATTTGTTTATAGATGGCTTGAGCTTGTTCTTCAGAAAGAAGACGGTCTCCATATGGTGGGTTAGCCACAATAATTCCATTTTCTTTCTTCGTGCGGAAGTCCTTCAACTGCATTTGCTTAAATTCGATTTGGTCCGCGACACCAGCTTTAATCGCATTTTGTTTAGCAATCTCAATCATAGAGCCATCAATATCGGCACCAAGAATATCGAGTTGGATATCAGTGCGGATTTCTTTTCTAGCTTCTTCTCTAACTTTATCGAAGACACTTGGAGTAAAGAAAGTCCATTTTTCAGCTGCAAACGAACGATTCAATCCAGGAGCGATATTCTTACCAATCAGAGCAGCCTCAATTGGGATTGTCCCAGAACCACAAGTAGGGTCGTAGAACGGTTTATCGGGATACCAACTTGTAAGCATCACAAGAGCCGCAGCCATGTTTTCTTTCAGCGGCGCGCCCCCTTTTTCTGTACGGTAGCCACGTTTAAAGAGACTTGTTCCACTTGTATCGATTGTTAAAGTGACAACATCTTTTAAAAGCGCCACTTCGATAGGATAGAGGGCACCAGACTCAGGTAAATGAGTACGACGGTGATATGCCTCGCTTAAACGATTCACAATTGCTTTTTTCACGATAGATTGGCAGTTTGGAACACTGTGAAGTGTTGATTTCACAGATTTACCTGATACTGGGAATTCCGCATCTACTGGAAGAATTTTCTCCCAAGGAATTGCCTTTGTTTGTTCAAAGAGCGAGTCGAATGTTTTTGCGGTGAACTGTCCCATAATGATTTTGATACGGTCTGCAGTTCGAAGCCAAATATTTGTACGAGCGATATCGTAGTCGTCACCTTCAAAGAAGGCTTTTCCGTTTTCGACTTGAACTTCGTATCCCAAGTTGCGTAATTCTTTACCAACAAGAGCTTCGATTCCTGCAGCAGCAGTTGCTATTAATTTATATTTTGTCATAGATTTCTCCTTTATTCGTAAAAAGAGGAGTGGACACAAGGCCTCACTCCTTACCATTCGCTAAAATCCTGAAGTAAACTTCTATAAGCCATGTTCTGTTCCATTTAATAGCAGGATCTATTAAATTTCAGTAATCATCTGTCTACACAAATGTGTCTCTTTTTTCGTTCATTTCCTAGTAAGAGTGCCCCTACCATAAGTTTGGGTTGCTCGCTCGAGGGGTTTACCGCGTTCCACCAATTTCGTTTCCAAAATTGCTTCGTCACTGTGGCACTTTCAAGAATACTAGAGCATAGCACCGCCGTAGCTCGTTTTTCTGCCGTCAACATAAAGTTGCCTTAGCTTATTGTTTCGCTAAGCACGAACACTACAAGCGTCTCAGCTTGTGCGAGCATGGACTTTCCTCAGCATTGAATGCCGCGATTACTCAAAGTTTACTTAGTAATTTAGTTAAATGTATCAATTTTGATACATTTATGATTAATAATCGTTGTCACGTAATGGCGTAATTACACGTGTTTTATAAAAATCGTCATCATCTTCTGTTGAATCCAATGAAGAATGAGCACCATTTCCTTCCTCTAACTTCGAATCAAAAACGTGTTTTTCTAGATTTGAAAGTCTTTTTAAAATATCAAAGTTAGTCACTCCTGAAGATGAAACATTAGAAGTACGATTTACTTTTGATACAGTAGCTTGACGAGATAATTCGTCTACTTTTGTTAATAAACGTTCGTTTTCTGCTTGTAAAAAGCTGATTTCCTTTTGGAATGTGTCATAATCACGAATAATTAAGTCTAAAAATGCATCGACTTCTTCAATATCAAAACCTCTGAATGAGCGTTTAAATTGTTTTTGTAAAATATCTTTTGTACTTAATGAAATACGCGCCATAATTGCTTTCCCCTTTTTTAATCAATCATAATAATCATTAATTTAATTTATCTTCTTTATGATACTAAAATCACTAGAAAAATACAAATACGACAGAGTTATTTTTAGTTATTTTTAATGAAATTTGATATAATTTTTAAAAATAAACTTGTAAAGTAGAGGATTATCATGAATTGGTTAGAAGTAACGGTAAATACACATTCTGAAAGTGTAGAGGTAGTAAGTTCTATTTTGATTGAATTAGGGTCTAAAGGGGTTTCTATTGAAGATCCACAGGACTATTATCAATTAACGGATGAACAACTTGAATGGTTAAAAGTTCAACAAAAAGACCTTTACGAAACAGATACGGTAATCGTTAAAGGATATTTTCAACCGTCACAGTGGTTAAAGGATTCAGCTAATCTTCTTCATGAAAAACTAGAGGAAATTAAAATTTATGGCTTACAAACAGGACCACTATTCATTCAAGTGAAGGAAGTAGGTGAAGAAGACTGGGCTAATGCATGGAAGCAATATTATTTCCCAGTGCGTGTTACAAGATTCTTAACAGTGGTTCCTAGTTGGATTGATTATGAAAAAGAACAAGATGATGAGTTATTAATTGAATTAGATCCTGGTTTAGCATTTGGAACAGGAACACATCCAACGACTCAATTGTCCCTAACCGCTTTAGAGCAAACGATTCGAGGAAATGAGAGTGTTCTTGATGTGGGTACTGGATCTGGTGTTTTAAGTATTGCTTCTAAATTATTAGGTGCAAGTAAAGTGACTGCATTTGATATTGATGAAATGGCTACTCGAGTTGCAAAAGAAAACATTGCATTGAATCCTACCATTGGTGAAATTGAAGTTTTTGAAAATAATTTACTTGTTGGGGTAGACCAGAAGAGTGACTTAATCGTTGCGAATATTTTAGCTGAGATTTTACTTCAAATGCCAGAAGATGCTTATCGTAATCTGAAGGATGATGGAAGTTTAATTTTATCTGGAATTATTGAGTCAAAAGCAAATGAAGTGAAGGAAGCTTATGAAAAAGCTGGATTTACTCTTGTTGAAAGAATGACAATGAAAGAGTGGAATTGTTTTATTATGAAAAAGGATGTTGAGTAAATGCAACGTTATTTTGTAAAAGGAATCGTTAGCGAAACTACTCATTCACTTGAGTTTTCAAAAGAACAGATACATCAATTGAAAAACGTGATGAGAATGAAAGTGGAAGAGCAGTTTGAAATTGTGGATGAGAATAGTACCTTAGCAATAGTTGAACTAGTTTGTTTAGAACCTTTTGAAGTGAGAGTTATTAAGACCTTAAATCAAAAGGTAGAACTTCCCGTGTTCACCGCAATTGCAGTCGGTTTATCAAAAGGAGATAAATTAGATTGGATTGTTCAAAAAGCAACGGAATTAGGAGTTAATGAAATTATTCCTCTAGAGTTGTCTAGAAATGTTGTGAAATGGAACAAGGATAAAGCTAGCAAAAAAACAGAAAGATTACAAAAAATTGCAGAAGAAGCAAGTGAACAGTCTCATCGATTAAAAGTACCATTTATCAGTGACGTAATGACCATCGAAAGTTTGATAGAATACACAAAACCGTATCATCAAAAATTAATTGCTTATGAAGAAGCTGCAAAAGAATGCGAGACTGTTCAACTTGTAAAGAGTTTACAAGCTTTAAAAGAAGGAGAAAAGATTGTTTTCGTTTTTGGTCCGGAAGGCGGCATTGACGATAAAGAAGTAGCCAAATTACAAATGAATGAGTTTCATACTTGTTCATTAGGGCCAAGAATTTTACGAGCAGAAACGGCTCCTTTATATGCTTTAAGTGCATTATCCTATCAATGTGAATTACTGCAATAAACTTCAGTTGACGATATTCGTTTAGAGCGGTACTATAAATTACTACATGCAATCAAGAAATGCTTAAGGAGATTCAAATGTCTAAAAATAAGACTTACACCTCAGATGATGTCCTTGCAATGTGTAAGGAGTACATGAATGAGAAGCACATTCAATTTATAGAAAAAGCGATTTATTTCGCAACCTTCGCTCATAAGGAACAAGTGCGTAAATCAGGTGAAGCGTATATTGTTCATCCTATCCAAGTTGCTGGGATTCTTGCGGAATTAAAGCTGGATCCTGATACTATTGCAACAGGGTTTCTTCATGATGTTGTTGAAGATACGGGTTTTAGTATCGATGATATTGAGTATGAGTTTGGAAAAGATGTAGCATTTCTTGTAGAAGGTGTCACGAAATTAGGAAAAATCAAATATAAATCTCACGCAGAACAACAAGCGGAGAATCACCGTAAAATGCTTCTTGCGATGGCTAATGATTTGCGTGTGATTATGGTAAAACTAGCTGATAGACTACATAATCTTCGTACATTAAAATTTCATAAACCTGAAAAACAAAGAATGATTGCTGAAGAAACGCTTGAAATTTATGCACCGCTAGCGCACCGTCTGGGGATGAATAAAATTAAATGGGAATTGGAAGACACATCTCTTCGATATTTAAACCCACAGCAATATTATCGTATTGTTCATCTCATGAATTCGAAACGTGATGAACGTGAAGAGTACATTGAAACAACAATTGAAAATATTAAAGAAGCGACTAAAGATTTGGAAATTGAAGCGGTCATTTATGGACGTCCAAAACATATTTATTCCATTTACCGTAAAATGAAAGATCAAAAGAAACAGTTTAGCGAAATTTATGATTTACTAGCCATTCGTGTATTAGTCGACAGCATTAAAGATTGCTACGCTGTTCTTGGGGCGATTCATACAAAATGGAAACCAATGCCAGGTCGTTTTAAAGACTATATTGCTATTCCAAAAGCGAATATGTATCAATCCATCCATACAACGGTAATTGGTCCTGGTGGCCGACCAGTGGAAATTCAAATCCGTACCTTTGAAATGCACCAAGTAGCTGAGTACGGGGTTGCTGCTCACTGGGCTTATAAAGAAGGAAATAAAGAAAAAGTTACGAACGATCCATTGCAAAAACAATTAGATTGGTTTAAGGACTTAATCGAACTGCAAAATGAAACTAAAGATGCCAAAGACTTTATGAATAGTGTAAAAGGAGACATCTTCGGAGATAAGGTTTATGTCTTTACGCCAAAGGGAGATGTATCTGAGCTTCCTTTAGGTTCTGGACCACTTGATTTTGCTTATAATATTCATACTGAGGTTGGTAACAAAACAGTAGGGGCCAAAGTCAATAATAAGATTGTTCCATTGAACTATCAGTTAAAGACTGGGGATATTGTAGAGGTATTGACGTCTGCCAATTCATTTGGACCTTCTCGTGACTGGATTAATCTTGTTTATACAACACGTGCGAAAAATAAAATCAAACGTTTCTTTAAGTTACAAGATCGCGATGAAAATATTATCAAAGGACGTGAGCTACTCGAAAAGCAAATTACAGAGCTTGGATTTAATTTCAAGGACTTTATGACAAAACAAGGTATGAAAGACATTGCTGCTCGTTTCAACTTTGGAACGGAAGAAGATTTGTTAGCATCAATTGGTTTTGGAGAAGTCTCTTATCAAACAGTTGCTAATAAGATGACCGATAAAGCTCGTAAAGAAATCGAGGATCAAAAAGTTGTTGAAACTGCTTTTGAGAAAACGACGACTCAAGGACAGAAGAAAGAAAGTCAAAAGATGAAAATTCGTCATGAAGGCGGCGTGATTATTGAAGGAGTAGACAATCTTCTTATTCGCTTAAGTCGTTGTTGTAATCCAGTTCCCGGGGACGACATTGTTGGTTATATTACGAAAGGTCGAGGAATTTCTGTTCATAGAAAAGACTGTCCGAACGTTCAACTACCTGAGAGCGAACAAAATCGCCTGATCGAAGTGGATTGGGAGGATGCTGCTAACACAGGGCAACAATACGATACGGAACTAGTTGTTGAAGGATATAACCGTAATGGATTATTGAATGAAGTCTTGAATGTTATCAACAGTACGACGAAATCACTAAACTCAGTTAACGGGAAAGTTGATGCGAATAAGATGGCGACAATCTCCGTCAATATCGGAATTATGAATACGCAACAATTAGACTTTATTGTGGATAAGATTAAACAAATTCCCGATGTTTACAGTGTACGTCGTGTGATTTCATAGGAGGAGTTCATGAGAATAGTATTACAGCGAGTGAAGTCCGCGAGTGTATCGATTGAAGGATCCGTTGTTGGTGAAATCAATCAAGGCTTCCTCTTATTAGTTGGTGTAGGTCCTGATGATAATAGAGATGATGCCTCCTATTTAGCTAGAAAGATTGCTGGAATGCGTATCTTCAGCGATGAGAATGGAAAAATGAATTTATCGATTCATCAAGTCGGAGGGAAAATTTTATCCGTTTCGCAGTTTACACTGTTTGCAGATACAAAAAAGGGGAATAGACCTTCTTTTACCGGTGCTGCCAGTCCAGAATTAGCGAATCAGCTCTATGAAGAATTCAATGATATTCTTCGAACCGAGTATGGTTTAATGGTTGAAACAGGTGAGTTCGGAGCGGATATGCAAGTCAGTCTTGTGAATGATGGGCCAGTAACGATTTTACTCGATACAAAAAATCAATAAAAAGAAAGCACAGGACTTCTCCTGTGCTTATTTTTTTATCAAATGATTATGGACGTTTGTTTTCTAAGTCTGTTCTTACGACTAAAACGTCACAAGAGGCATTTCGAATCACATATTCAGAAACCGAACCAATGAAGAGACGTTCTACAGCATTTAATCCGGTAGCTCCCATCATGATAAGGTCTATATTGTAATCCTTTGTCAGTTGTTTAGAAATGACCACTTTAGGCGAACCATATTCAAGTACTGTTTCAACATCTGTAAAGTTATGAGATTTAGCATAATCAACATATTCAGCAAATAAGTTTTCGGCTTGTTTACGAATTTCATCTGAAAAATTTCCTTCAAATCCAGTAGGTGTTTGAAGAGAACGAGTATCGATGACATGTGATAATAGAAGCTTCGCATGATTTCGTTTGGCCACTTCAATGGCTTTGTCAAAGGCTAGTTTAGCTTCCTTAGAACCATCAATTGGAACGAGAATTTTTTCATATTCATGAAACATAAAATCACATCCTTATTCTTGATATTCTTATTATACACCTAAATGAAGGGAATGAAAAGGGAACCAAAAAGGAAGAAAATAGGAATTTAGGTAAAAGAAAAACCACTCACGAAGAGTGGCCTAAAGTTAATAACTTTATATAGATTTCCAACGATGCCGTTTGATGTATTTGTTAGTTTGAACCCGCATCTAAAGCAGGTGGGCTTCTATGTATTACTTCCTAACTACCAAGTGAAAAGGCTTGTTATCAGTAACATCAATCTGAATCCCTAAAAAGTCGTAAATTGTTCGGTCAACACTTAGTAAATACCGCGCACATCTTAGATCTCTATGTCATTATAGTAGCACATGAATAGGGGAATTGCAATAAAATTTTGGTACCGATTTCTTAAGAAATCACTAATTATTTTGACGATACTTTTGGTATTGTTTCATCAAGGCTTCCTCGTAGGAAGAGGTTGGTTCTGCCTTAAAATATTCCTCATTTTTAAGAGCATCTGGCAAGTATTGTTGCTTTACAAAATGTCCTGGGTAGTCATGAGGATATTTATATCCAATGCCACGTCCTAATTTTGAAGCACCAGAATAATGAGCATCTTTTAAGTAGTTTGGAATACTTATTGCACGACCTTTTCGAACATCCGATAAGGCACTATCAATCGAACGGATAGCGGTGTTTGATTTCGGTGAAAGGGCTAGTTCGATAATGGCATTTGCTAGTGGGATTCGTGCCTCTGGCAAACCTAGACGCTCTGCAGCTTGAACTGCTGATACTGCGCGAGAAGCTCCTTGAGGATTTCCTAGTCCAATATCTTCGTAAGCAATGACTAAAAGACGTCTCATTAAACTTGTTAGATCTCCGGCTTCTATTAAACGAGCAGCGTAATGCAAAGCAGCATTTACATCTGAACCGCGAATGGATTTTTGAAGAGCAGAGATGACATCGTAATGGTGATCTCCGTCCTTATCGTAGGAGAGTGCCTTTCTTTGGATGCATTCTTCAGCGATTTGGATCGTAATATGAATTATCCCATCTTCACCAGGTTCAGTAGACTTTGCCGCTAGTTCAAGTGCGTTTAGGGCACTTCTAACGTCACCGTTGGTAGTACTTGCAAAGTGATTTAAGGCTTCTTCTGAAATGTTTAAATCAAGTTTTCCTAATCCGCGTTCTTCATCTTTGATAGCCTTTAAGAGTGCTTTTTTAATATCATCTGAAGAGAGTGGTTTGAGTTCGAAAATTTGTGTACGACTGCGAATCGCTGGATTAATCGAAATATATGGGTTCTCAGTTGTAGCACCGACTAAAATAATTCGACCGTTTTCTAAATGCGGTAATAAAAAGTCTTGTTTTGTTTTATCGAGTCGGTGAATTTCGTCAAGTAGTAAAATAACACTACCCGACATCTTTGCTTCTTCAGCAACAATTTGTAAATCTTTTTTTGTATCGGTTGCTGCATTTAGTTGTCTAAAGGTAATTTTCGTACTACCGCTAATAGCACTTGCAATACTGGTTTTTCCAGTTCCTGGAGGTCCATATAAAATCATAGATGATAATTGTTTAGCCACAACCATGCGATTGATAATTTTTCCAGGAGAGACAAGATGCTCTTGACCAATCACTTCTTCAATCGTACGAGGTCGCATGCGGTAAGCGAGCGGTTGGTGGTTCATTTAAGCTCCTCCTTATATTTCTTTATGTTTAGTGTATCATAAGTTAAAATAATGATATAATAGGAAAGATTAAAACAACTTATTAGGACAATAAATAGACATTCCGTATAATAGTATTGTTTGAAAGTGAGGAGAATTAATGGTGAATTACTTAGATTATGCAGCAACAACACCGGTTCATTCGGAAGTGTTAAAAGTGATTACAAAGGAAATGGCTTCTTTTGGAAATCCATCTAGTGTGTATCGCATTGGTCGTGAACAGAAACAAAAAATCGAACGCGTGAGAAAAGCTATTTTAAAAGAACTACAAGCCTCTCCACACGATGCCGTTATCTTTACTAGTTCAGGTTCTGAAGGAAATAACTTAGTATTTGAAAGTATTCGAAAACATTTTGCAAAAGAAAAAGGTCATATTATTGTTTCTGCAGTGGAGCATCCATCTGTTAGTAAATCAGCTGAGTTTTTAGAACAGGAAGGTTTTGATGTAACGTATTTAGCTCCGAATAGAGAGGGAAGTATTGAGGTGTCAGCGGTTGAAAAAGCTCTTAGAGAGGATACTCGTCTTGTTTCTATCATGACCGTTAATAATGAAACAGGTGCCCGTTTTCCAATCGAAGAAATTGCAGCTCTTTTAAAGGAAACTCCTACTTATTTCCATACAGATGCCGTTCAAGCCTTTGCGCAAGAACCATTAAAAGTTGAGGGGATTGATTATTTAACAGCTTCTGGGCATAAGATTTACGCCCCAAAAGGAATTGGATTATTATATAAATCAAAAGATGCTCCTATTCACGCTTTAATTAAGGGTGGCGGACAAGAGTTAGGGTTTAGAGCAGGAACAGAGAACGTTCCTTATATTTTAGGTCTAGAAAAAGCAATACAAATCGTTGTAAATAATAGAGACGATTTAGTTCAAACATATGAAGAGTTACGTGAGTACCTCGTTGCTAGATTAACTCAAAAAGGCATTGCATTTGAGATTAATGGTTTGCCTAATCCAAAGAATCCACATATATGTAACCTCTGGATAAAAGGAAGAAAAGCAACGCAAACGTTAATCTTTAATGATTTGAAAGATGTTTCAGTATCTGCTGGATCTGCCTGTTCAGCTGGAAGTGTGCAAATTAGTCCGGTATTATCTGCTATGTATCCGGATGAATCAAGTCGTCTTGAAGAGTCCATCAGACTTTCATTTGGAATGGGGACAACGAAAGAGGATATTGATGCATTTGTGGATGCTCTCTGGTAAAAGAGAGCTTTTGTTTAAAGGTAAAATATGTTAAACTAATTTTGTAGAAAAAAAAGAGGAGAAACGTATATGGCATTTACACCAACTGCATCATTAAAAGGGTCAAACCAAGTATTTTCGGTTAGTCCAACATGTAAAGGATACACATTACGTGATAATGGCTTTACAGAGACAAAATCTGGGAATTTTCAACTAATTCGTAGTTTAGATAATACCATTGATGATCATCGTGGCTTAAAATTAAAAGTGATGGTTGACAAAGATAAAAAATCATTAAAAATTTCAACGGTTACTAAGAATGGTCTTCAAACAGTAGATTTGTATGGAAAATCAAATACAGCAATGGCTGTTGAAAAATTGGAATTCATTTTAGAAGGCTTAGTAGAACGTGGAGTTCTAGAAGTAACAACGAAATAAGGATAAAGAAAGAGAGACAGTTCAATTTGAACTGTCTCGTTTATCATGCACGGGCAGAGTACCCTATGGACTGTTATTCGACTTCTGGTAGCGGTTTGAATTGTGCTACGAAGCTCAAGGTATCGCCAAAATAAAGATTCTCGCTAGGAACTTCATATAGCTCCTGCATTCTCTTGCTTAAAGAATATGGAAGATTAGTTGAATCTTTTTCATACTTCGTAAGCGTATCTTTGTTTATTTTAAGATATTTGGCGGCCTCTAACAGTGTTAAATTACGATTAACCCGTGCTGCTCGTAAAGAGATCATCATACACCTTCGCCCCCTTTTTCTCAATATAATTATAGTGAAAATGAAATCGTTTGTCAAAAGCACAACTGGGCAAAAATCCCAGTACTATCGCATTTTCAATGACTTTCAAGCAATTTTTTTGAAAAATTAAAAAATAAATTTAAAAATAAGGATAAATCTGACAACTCGACCTTCAAATCGACTAGTTCAGGAAATAAAAAGAAATGATGGTGAAAAAATGAGTAATGAAAAAATTAGGGTTGTTGTTGGCATGAGTGGAGGAGTGGATTCTTCCGTAACAGCTCTCTTATTAAAAGAGGCTGGGTATGATGTCATCGGTATTTTTATGAAAAACTGGGATGATACGGACGAAAATGGTGTCTGTACGGCAACAGAAGATTATAAAGATGTTGCTGCCGTTGCAGAACAAATAGGAATTCCATATTATTCAGTAAATTTTGAAAAAGAGTACTGGGACCGTGTGTTCGAATACTTCCTTCGCGAATATCGTCTAGGACGTACACCAAACCCAGATGTGATGTGTAATAAAGAAGTGAAATTCCAAGCATTTTTAGATTATGCGATGCAATTAGGAGCAGATTATGTTGCTATGGGACACTATGCTCGTGTAGAAAAAGACGAGAACGGAATTGTTCACCTATTAAGAGGAAAAGATAATAATAAAGACCAAACGTATTTCTTAAGTCAATTGAATCAGAAACAATTGGAAAGAGCGATGTTTCCTATTGGTCTTTTAGAGAAGAAAGAAGTCCGTGAGATTGCTGAAAAGTATAATCTTGCAACAGCAAAGAAAAAAGATTCTACTGGAGTGTGCTTCATCGGAGAACGTAATTTCAATGAGTTCTTATCAAATTATTTACCAGCAAAACCAGGAAAAATGGTGACACTTGATGGGGAAGTTAAAGGTGACCACGCAGGACTGATGTACTATACGATTGGCCAACGCCAAGGCCTCGGCATTGGCGGAGGAGGAAAGACAAATGATCCTTGGTTTGTGATTGGAAAAGACTTGTCGACAAATACTTTATATGTAGGTCAAGGCTTCCATCATCCAAACCTTTATTCAGATAGCTTAACGGCTACGGAGATTCAATTTACAAATGACTTACCAAGAGAGAATACTTTCGAATGTACCGCTAAATTTAGATATCGTCAGCAAGATACAAAAGTCAAAGTCGTATTAGATGAAAACGACCCAACACTTGCAACGGTTATTTTTGATGAACCAGTCCGCGCGATAACTCCCGGGCAAGCTGTTGTCTTTTATAACGGAGAAGAATGTCTTGGTGGAGGAATTATTGATAAAGCGTTTATGGAAGGAAAAGAACGTCAATACGTTTAAAATTCTAAAGAAAGGAGATAACCAATGAGTGAGGCTAGCTATATTGTTGGAGAAGTACTAACAACATTTTTTGAAAATGCTCAAAATTTTTACAAAGTTTTGCTTGTTCGTGTGATTGAGTCAGACTGTGTATCAGTAGATGACGAGATTGTTGTTACAGGTATTTTTGGCCAAATTCATTCGGATATTTCTTATCATTTTAATGGAAAAATTGTCTCTCATCCAAAATACGGAGAACAGTTTCAAGCGGATAATTATCAACAAACACAACCTACTGGGAAAAGAGGCCTTATTCAATATTTTTCAAGCTCTCATTTTCCAGGGATAGGTGAGAAAACAGCCGAAAAAATTGTTGAAAAATTAGGAGAAAATGCCCTAGAACGGATATTAAATGACGGCAATTCTCTAAATGGAATTACAGGATTAACGAAAAAGAAAAAGGAAATGATTCGTGAAGTTATTACTCAAAATCAAGGAACAGAAAAATTAATGTTTGAGTTAACGAATTTAGGTTTTTCTCCTTCTATCGCGCAAAAGATTATTGGAATGTTTAAAGACAAAGCTAAACAGATTTTAGACGAAGATCCTTATCTGTTGTTACAAAAAATTGAAGGTCTTGGATTTAGGCGGATGGATAGTATTGCACAATCAATGGGAATTGATCCCGATGATGCTTCGAGATTAAAAGGCGCCTTGTTTATTGTTACTAGAGACTTTTGCTACCAGACAGGCGATACTTATATTTCAAGTGAAGTCTTAATTACTCAAGCACAGCGTTTGTTAGAATCCTGTCAGAATTATTTAATTGATCCTGAAAAATTGGTAGACGCTTTAAATGATTTAATTCGAGAAGGTGTCGTTTATTCAGATGAAAGTAGAATTTCTATTGCTTCTCTTTATTATGCAGAGCTTGGAATACGAAATGCAATTTCTAGAAGGGTGACTAATGAAAAAGACACTCTTTCTAAAGAATCCATTAACGAAGCGATTCAAAAGACCCAAGAAAAATTTGAAATCATTTATGATGAATCCCAAAAAGAAGCCATTCATCAAATTATGAATGAACCGATATTTGTATTAACAGGTGGACCTGGCACGGGAAAAACAACGATTATAAATGCTGTGATTGATGTCTATTGCCAATTGAATGAAATTCAAGATGTAGAAGACGCTCTAGTTTTAGCAGCTCCGACAGGGCGTGCGGCTAAAAGAATGAATGAACTCACGGGATTTCCTTCATCAACAATCCATCGTTTGCTTGGGATTGCTATTGATAGTCCCGAGGAAAGTTTTGAGGATAAAGAGATTAATGGTGAATTTTTAATCATTGATGAAATGTCAATGGTGGATACGTGGTTAATGAATCGTGTGTTAAAGGCTTCTCCGGATCGTTTGAAGATATTGTTAGTCGGTGATAGTAACCAATTGCCTTCGGTTGGACCAGGTCAAGTCCTTACAGATTTACTTGAAACAAAATGTATTCCTTCAATGGAGTTGAAACGGATCCATCGTCAGACAAAACAATCTTCTATTGTAGAATTAGCTCACTGTATTAAAGATGGGTTTTTACCGAATAATTTCGCCCAAAAACAGCTAGATAGAAGTTTTCTACCCTGTACTCCGGAACGTCTTGTGTCAATTATTGAACAAGTAGTGGTGGTAGCTTTGAAAAAAGGATACACGAAAAAGGATATTCAAGTATTAGCTCCTATGTATAAGGGGGATTCTGGAATAAACGCCATTAATCAAATGATGCAAGAAATATTAAATCCGAAAATTGGAAATAGTGTTCGTGAGGTGGAATCGTTTGATAGAGTGTTTCGTGTTGGAGATAAAGTTCTCCAATTGGTGAATTTGCCTGAGGAAAATGTCTATAATGGAGATATAGGAGAGATTATAGCAATTCAATTTGCAAAAGAAAATGAAGAGCAAGTAGATAAGATATATGTCCTATTTGACCAAAAAGAGGTGGAGTACACCAGAACAGATTGGCAACAATTAACTTTAGCCTACTGCTGTTCCATTCATAAGGCGCAAGGCTCCGAATTTAAAATGGTGATTCTCCCAATGGTCAATCAGTATTCTAGAATGCTACAAAGAAATCTACTGTACACAGCAGTTACTAGAAGTCAACAGTACTTAATTTTATGTGGAGAGGCGGGTGCCTTTCAAAAAAGTGCGACCACCATTTCTCCTAAAAGAGCAACTTTTTTACAAGAATTCCTTAGAGATTTGAGTACAAATACTTTTGAGGAGTTTGAAGAAAAAATTATAGAAGACAAGAATGATACTCAATCATTTATTGTTGAGGAGTCGCATGCAAAAGAAAACCTCGTGTTAAACGTAAGAATGATCGATGAGGATTTAATTTCACCGATGATTGGAATGGAGGATCTTTCTCCATATGACTTTATGAAAAGAAGTTAGAATTTTTTCTGACTTCTTTTTTGTTTTTCCAGGAATCAATTGATATCTGTCCTTGATATAAGGTAAAATGGATACGAATGATTATGAAAGAAGGACAGCAAATGAGTAGACAAAAACATTTTTTAGTATCAGAAGATGCTGTACCACCGGTTTTTTCTAAAGTCTTGCAAGCAAAGGAATTACTTGCCACTGGACAGGCAAAAGATGTAACTGAAGTTGTGAAAATGGTAGGAATCTCCAGAAGTGTGTACTACAAATATTATCGTAAAGTCCAAGGGTTCTCTTCTGTGAACGCAGGAAGAAAAGCCTCTATAAATATTCATATGAAAAATATTAGAGGGACACTAACGAAAACACTAGATGTATTTGCAAGTCGAAATATGAATATTTTAACGATATTCCAAGGTTTAGCCATCCATAGTGTTGCGGTTGTTCAAATTATGATTGATATTTCTGAAGCAACTGTTAGTGTAGAAGAAGTATTGAAAGAAATCAGCTCATTAGAGAATATTATTTCCGTTGAGCTCCAAAGTATTGAATAATGACAATGAAATTTTTAGATTTTTTAAAATATCATCATATTAGGGTTCTTATTTTTGATAAGGATGGGACGCTTACAGATACTTCTGCATTATGGTTGGAGCCTACTTTACAAGTCATTGAAGCTTTATTAGTGAGAAACGGAATGCGTTTAAATGAAGAGAAAAAGAGAAATTTATATGATAAGCTGGGAATTACTAGGTCTGGAATAATTGAAAATGGTGTCATTTCATCCGGAAGCGTTCGAGACATGTTAGAAGTGATTTCTCAATTTGGAGAGTTTGATATTGAGGAGAATTACCGGTTTACGGTTCAATTTTTTTATCACTATATTATTTCCAATCCGGATAAAATTATTGCTCTGGGGAATATTAAAAAGACTCTTCAACAGTTAAAAGATTTAGGTTTTACATTAGCTTTAGTAACAAATGATTCAAATCTACCAACTAAAGCGGTATTAGAAGTATTGAAAGTAGAATCTTTATTTGATTTCATCGGAACGACTGATGAGTTTCCTTCTAAACCAGCAATTAACGCATTAGAGGTAATCTCGAATGAGTTCCACGTATTATTTCATGAAATGATTTATATTGGTGACTCTTCGGTTGATGAGGAGTTTGCTAGTCATACAGCAGGCTTTGTAGCTGTTGTGAATAACGAAGATAATGAGAATCGTTTTAAAACCGCATTCTTTAAAGTAAATTCCATTGAGGAGTTAGTAAAGGAGAAATAATGGAACTTACTACTCATAAAAATTATAAAATAAAACATTTACTAAAAATATTGATTCCTGTGTTAATCTATCAGTTAGCAAATTATTCAGCTCAATTTATCGATGCAGTAATGACGGGACGTTACAATGAGGTCCATTTAGCTGGGGTTTCGATTGGAGGAAGCCTATACTCACCGTTCTTTACGATGTTGACAGGGATAGTCTCTGGGTTAGTTCCAATCGTTGGCCAATATTTAGGTCAAAAGAAAAAAGAAAAGATTACAGAAGTCATGCGTCAATATTTACTGATTGGAGTATTTCTTGCTTTTCTATTATTTCTTTTGAGCTGGACATTTTTGAAGCCCACTCTAGGGATTATGAATTTAGAGTTGTCAGTAGAAATGATTGCGTTTGAGTACTTATCCTGGTTATCTCTTGGTTTAGTACCTTTACTATTATTTAGCGTAATGCGATCATTTGTAGATGCTTTAGGGTTAACCAAACTTTCAATGCTATTGATGATTTTAGTGGTCCCGTTGAATGTCTTTTTTAATTATTCTTTGATTTATGGTCAATTTGGTTTTCCAGAAATGGGAGGGCCAGGAGCGGGGCTGGGGACTGCTTTGGCTTATTGGGGGCTTTTATTCATTGCTTATTTTGTTTTTAAATGGCACTCAGAATTAAAAAAATATCCCATTTTTAGATGGGAAGGAATCCGTTTATCCTTATGGAAGGAACCTTTTAAAATTGGATTTCCCATTGGATTATCGATTTTTGCAGAAGTTGCTATATTTTGTTTTGTAGGATTGTTAATGGCTGGATTTGGAACAACGGTTATTGCAGCTCACCAAGCTGCTATGAACTTTGCTACATTAATTTATGCTTTTCCTATTAGTATTTCTACCGCTTTAACAATTATTGTATCCTTTGAAGTTGGACAAAAAAATATTTTATCAGCGGTTCAATATAGTAAGATTGGGATTTTGACATCTTTTATCATCGCAGTTGTGACACTTGTATGTCTAGCGATAAATTTGAATACCATTGCAAGTTTTTATGGAAGTGAAGAGGAGTTTATTAAATTAACCATTCAGTTTTTAGCATATAGTTTACTTTTTCAACTATTTGATGCTATCGCTGCTCCTATACAAGGAATCCTAAGGGGATTTAAGGATGTCCAAATGCCATTTATCTTGTGTTTAATTGGATATTGGATTATTGGGCTACCAATTGGTTTTCTTTTACATTATGGTTTTAATTTTGGTCCATTTTCATATTGGATAGGATTAATTTTGGGCTTAATGTCCAATTGCGCGTTTTTAGTCTTTCGTCTAAAAAGAGCTGTTATTAAAAATAAAATTAATAGAGGTGGAAATAATGTATCATACACCAAATGATGATTTTAATAATGAGGAAACTTTTCCTTCAAAAGAGAATGTAAAATCTGAGTATAAGAAAGATATTTTATCAATTGCAAGAAGACTATTAATTTATTTTGTAATCTTTTTCTTCTTTAGTCTTTTAGGAAGAGCTGTATTAAGACAAATGCAATTATATTCGAAATATTATTATTTACTGATAGATACTAGCTTTGTTTATACTATTACGGCTGTATTTTTATACATTGGTGCGTTTGTTGGCCTTATTGCTTGGGTCGTTAAAACTAAATTCCCATTTAAACGGATTTTTGAACATGTTGCTCCTAAGAAAATGACTTTAGGAACTTTCTTCTTAATGTCTGGTTCCATTTTTGGGATTCGTTTCGTTTCTAAGTTCATTCTAATGGGGATTGATAAATTATTTACACAAATAGGTATTCCAGTTTCTCTTTTAGGAGATTCTTCACCAGATATTACGAGTAGTATTGTATTTGTACTTTATTTAGGCGTTGTTGCTCCATTTGTTGAAGAAGTTATTTTTAGAGGTTTTATTGGATACCGAATGGAACGTTACGGGAAAATATTTGCGATTGGTTTTTCTGCAATGATTTTCTCTTTATTCCATGCAAATTTATCACAAGAAATCTTTACGTTCTTCTTAGGAATTCTGTTAGCCTATATTGCATTTGAGTATGGATTCCAATGGGCAGTAGCGTTTCATATGATTAATAACTTTATTTTTGCAATTATTGTGGATGTTTACATTTCTCCTGCCATTGTGATAGACAAATATCCACTCCATTCAATTTTAGAACTTATAGGATTTGTTCTATTAATTTATATTTTATTTACAAAATTCTCAGAGATTAAAGCTTATATTAGTGAGAATCATGCCTTTAAAGGCATTGGGTTCATCACTTTCACTAAGTGGCAAATCGTTTTATATACTCTAGTGATATTGTATTATTCAGTCGGAATTTACTTTATCCCACGTGGATTCTAGGAGGGTTACAATGAATACAATCTATTTAGAAGATACTGTATTTACTACTTTAAAGGAACACCCAGAAGTAAAGGATTTGTTAGTGGAAATCGGGTTTACACCCTTAAATCAACCACAAATGGTACAAACGGTGGGAAGAATAACTAGTCTAAAAAAAGGGTCAAAGATTGCCAAAATTCCACTAACTACCATTGTAGAAACTCTTGAAGCAAATGGTTATATTGTTAAAGAAAGCAGGGATTAGATGGCTAAAGAAGATTACACTATGGAAGAACGTCAAGAAATTCTAAAAAATCTAATGCTCAGACTTCACGCGGGTGAAGATAAAGAAGTTATTCAAGAAGAGTTCAATGAAGTGTTTGACGAGATTTCTCCATACGAGATTCAATTGATGGAAAGAAACTTAATGAGTGAAGGTATTACTTTTGCTGAAATCATGAGTTTATGTAATGTTCATGCAAATTTGATGGGGGCTAAAGTGAATACGCAAACAACAGTAGCTGACTTTGAACAACCAGGACATCCAGTTCATGTGATGAAAATGGAAAATTTGGCTATTAGAGGGGCTTTAGATAGAGTGGAGCGGCTCTTAGTCAACTTTCTTGAAACAAAAGATTCTATAATCGAAAAAGGATTAAAAAGACAAATTTCTTTGCTGGATCAGTTTGAAAATCATTATCAACGTAAAGAATATGCGATGTTTCCTATAATGGAAAAAAAGGGAATTACAGCCCCTCCAAAAGTGATGTGGGGAGTTCACGATCAAATAAGAGATTTGTATCGTGATTTCAAAAAAGCTTTGAACGATGGTAAAGAATCCGCTTTGGAAGAATTTCAAATAGCCCGTGACGAAATGTTAGAAATGATTCAAAAAGAAGAGAATATTTTAATCCCGATGGTAGAGCAAGTGTTTCATGTAGACGATTGGGAGACAATAGCGTCTCAGTCACCTGAATATGGATACTGTATCGTTAAACCTGAAAAAGAATGGGCTGTTAAGAAATCATTTTCTCCAGTAAAAGAAGAAACACAAATTGAATCAGAGGGAGATATTCCTTTATCTACCGGTTCGCTTTCGTTAAAAGAATTGAATTTAATTTTAAATTTATTACCGATGGAATTATCTTTTGTAGATGCTGAAAATATAGTTAAGTACTACAACGAAGGAAATGGAGAAGAAAAAATTTTTAAGAGAACCCCGAGTGCAATTGGAAGAGATGTTATTCTGTGCCACCCGCCTCGTGTCCATGAAACGGTTCAAACGATTTTTGAACAATTAAAATCAAAACAGAAAGAAAAAGAAGAAATGTGGTTTAAAACAGAAGATAAAATGGTTCATGTGACCTACCATGCTGTTTGGGATGAAGAAGGGAAATATATGGGATGTCTTGAATATGTTCAAGATATCAAACCACTTGTTAATCATTTTGAAGAAGCTAATATTAAGCGAACACTTTCGTAATTAAAATTGATGTGTTACAATCTTTCTGAAAATAAATTTATACCTAAACGTTATACTTTAAAGGAGTTACAATTTTATGTACACGCAGATGATTCTTGGCGCAATTGCAGGACTCAGTTTATTCTTATACGGGATGCAATTGATGGGCGATGGATTGCAAAAAGTTGCAGGTGAAGGTTTAAAGGGAATCATTCGTAGATTAACAAAAAATCGTTTGATGTCCGTATTAGTAGGGATGTTTGTAACTACTATTATTCAGAGCTCTTCAGCAACGACAGTAATGGTTGTTGGTTTCGTAAATGCTGGTCTTATGACACTGGCTCAAGCGGTTGGAGTTGTCTTCGGTGCCAATATCGGGACGACTATTACAGGGCAAATGGTTTCTTTCAATTTGTCACAATGGGCGCCAATCGTCATAGCTTCTGGTTTAGTAGCCAACATGCTAATGAAAAATCCAAAAATAAAAGAAGCGAGTGAAATCTTTATAGGTTTTGGGATTTTATTTATCGGGATGAGTACATTAAGTAACTCACTAGAACCTTTAAAAGAATTACCTGAATTTACAAACTGGATTTTGCAATATGGTAGCAATCCTTTTATTGGAGTTGGAATCGGTCTGTTAATGACACTTGTATTACAAAGTTCTTCAGCAACCATCGGGGTGTTAATTGCTCTTGCTAGTCAAGGAGTGCTTCCAATTACAACCGCTGTGTTTATCATCTTTGGAGATAACATCGGTACATGTACAACAGCATTAATTAGTAGTTTAGGAACTTCTCGTCGTGGAAAACAAGTGGCCTTGTTCCATTTAATGATTAATATTATTGGTACTATTTACTTCATGCTTTTCCTTCGCGGTATTCTTGTGAATGTTGTTGAGAGCATTGATCCAGGTAACGTGGCTCGACAAATCGCCAATGCGCATACGATTTTTAACATTGTAAATGTGATTGTATTATTCCCATTCACAAATCTTTTAGTAAAATTAATCCAAGTGATTATTCCGGACAGCGAAGAAGAAGAAGAAAGCATTACTCGTTATCTAGATAAACGTATTTTGGTTACACCTTCAATTGCCTTAGAAAACACCATGTATGAATTCGCGGCAATGGCTCAAGAAACGATTCAAGCTCTTGATAATGCTGTAGGTGCAGCTCGTAACAGAGATAAAAAGCTTGTAAAAAAGGCGCTTGAGAACGAGAAAAATATTAACGCCTATGAAAAAGCGATTGTTAAGTATTTAGTGGAAATATCTCAACAAAAAGTTTCCGCAAAAGATCAACAAACTATTGACGAATTATTTAGTACTGCAAATGATATTGAACGTATTGGGGATCATGCTGAGAATATTGCTGATTTTGCAAAATCGATTATCGAACGTGAAATTTTTCTTGATGAAGATACAGTTAAAGAATTAGACGGAATCTATGAGCTTATTAAAAGAGGTTTTGCATTATCCATTGATGCATTATCTACTGGAGACCAAGAGAAAGTCCAACAAGCAATACAAATTGAACGTGACGTTGATAAATTAAAAATTGAAGTACGCGACAAGTATATGAAACGTATGAATAAAGGAATTGCTTCAGCAGAATCTGGAATCTTTGTTATGGATTTACTCAGTAACTTAGAACGTGTGAGTGATCATTTCAGAAACATTGCTGAAACTGTGGAACGTTTAAAACGTCCAGTTATTGTAACTGAATAATTTAATTATCCGTAGACTTTTTGTCTACGGATTTTTTTGTAAAGATGTGGTGATACCGTATACGGTATCACCCTTATAAAGTATAATAAATTTAGGAGGGATGTTTATGGGAGAAACATTTGAGATTGGAGAATTAGTATACGAGCAGATTATAGATTTTCCTTATGATGAGTTAGTAAAAATACTTGCTATACTGACCATTGTTGAAGAAGAAGGGCTTACCCCAGCCGTCTGGGAAAAATGGGGGGAGATAAAGGATAATCGTGAGACTTTAGTTTTCGAAGTATCAAGAAACTTTAGGGAGGGTGTACCAAATGGGCCAATACCAAAAGAGATTATACACAGAGTTAGAGTCTACTTATCCTAATTTTGTATCTGATTTTAATAAAGAATATTCGAAGGAAAAGATTGCCTTGCAGCTAGTTGAGTTGCGCTTGGGAACGGGATTTTCTCAAAGAAAATATGCCAAAGCGAATGAACTGATGCAAAATAAAGTTTCAAATTTTGAAAACGGGAAGAGTAATCCGAGACTATCAACGATTATTGAGCTGGCAGCTAAGAATGGATACAAGGTTGAACTAAAATTTACAAAATAAGGATGAGAGGTAGCTTACAGAAAGCTACCTCATTTTCTTCTTAGTTAGTACAAAGGTTTAAAAAAGAGTGAGAGTATGATAGAATGAATCGAATTCAAAAACAAAGGAGAACGAAATGTTAAAAGTACAAAATGTAAGTCTATTATTTTCAGACCGTAAATTATTTGACGATGTAAACATCACTTTTACACCAGGAAACTGTTATGGGGTTATTGGTGCTAATGGTGCCGGAAAATCAACATTCCTAAAAATCTTATCTGGGGAATTACAACCAACAACAGGTGAAGTGATTCTAGATCCACATGAACGTTTAACAGTCTTAAAACAAGACCACTTCGCATTCGAAGATGAACGCGTCATTGATACTGTGATTATGGGTCATAAGCATTTATATGACATCATGAAAGAAAAAGATGCTATTTACATGAAAGAAGACTTCTCTGATGAAGATGGTATCCGTGCCGCTGAACTTGAAGGGGAATTTGCTGAACTAAACGGTTGGGAAGCTGAAAGTGATGCTTCTCAATTACTACAAGGTTTAGGAATCACTGAAGACCAACACTACAAATTGATGAGCGAATTAGTCGAAGCAGACAAGGTTAAAGTGTTACTTGCACAAGCGTTATTCGGTAAACCAGATGTTCTTTTATTAGACGAACCTACAAACGGTTTGGATGCAAAATCAATCGCATGGTTAGAAGAGTTCTTAATCAACTTTGATAACACTGTTATCGTTGTATCCCATGACCGTCACTTCTTAAATAAAGTATGTACGCATATGGCGGACGTTGACTTTGGTAAGATTAAATTATTCGTTGGTAACTATGATTTCTGGTTACATTCAAGCCAATTAGCTGCGAAATTATTAGCAGACCAAAACGCGAAGAAAGAAGAAAAAATCAAAGAGTTACAAGAGTTTATCGCTCGTTTCTCTGCGAATGCTTCTAAATCAAAACAAGCGACTTCTCGTAAGAAAATGTTGGATAAAATTACTTTGGATGATATTCAACCTTCAAGCCGTAAATATCCATTCGTTGGATTCTCACCTGCGCGTGAAATCGGGAATGACTTATTATTAGTAGAAGGCTTATCAAAAACAATTGATGGCGAAGTCATTTTTGAAAACGTAAGCTTCCAATTATCAAAAGACGATAAAGTAGCCTTCTTAAGCCGTTCAGATATTGCGATTACAATATTATTCAAGATCTTAACAGGCGAATTGGAAGCAGACAGTGGTACATTCAAGTGGGGTGTCACAACTAGTCAAGCGTACTTACCAAAAGATATGACAGATGAATTCTCAAACGAGAAATTAAACATCTTAGAGTGGTTACGTCAATACGCACCAGTAGAGGAACAAGATAACACTTTCTTACGTAGCTTCTTAGGTCGTATGTTATTCTCTGGAGACGATGTTATGAAACAAGTCACCGTTCTTTCAGGGGGAGAAAAAGTGCGTTGTATGTTATCTAAATTAATGCTTTCTAAAGCGAATGTATTATTATTGGATGACCCAACAAACCACTTAGACTTAGAATCAATTACTGCATTAAATGATGGCTTAATCGCCTTCAAAGGTTCATTACTATTCTCAAGTCATGACCATGAATTCATTCAAACAACAGCAAACCGTATTATTGAAATTGGACCAAAAGGCATTGTGGACCGTCTTGGCTCTACTTATGATGAGTTCCTTGAAGATGATGCTGTTCAAGCACGAGTGGATGCTTTATACAATTAATGGATTAGACCAGAAGAGTGAAATGTCTTCTGGTCTTTTTGGTGTTTTTAGTGTAGGATAAGGATATTAGAGGAGGTATTCAAATGACAAAAATTTATTTTGCAAGTCCATTATTTTCAGAAATGGAATTAGCCTTTAACAAAATACTAGTTGATAAGATTCGCAATCAGTTTCCAGGAGTAGAGGTGTATTTGCCACAAGAACAAATGGCGATTAATGACAAGAGCTCATATGCGGACTCAACGATGATTGCACAATACGACACAGATGCATTATTAGATTCAGATTTAATGATTGCTGTTTTAGATGGCGCAGTGATTGATGTCGGTGTTGCAAGTGAAATTGGAGTAGCGTATCACGCAGATATGCCGATTCTTGGATTATACACGGACAGCCGCCAGCAAGGTGCTGATAATCCTCAAAAAATCGCTGCCTTACAAGAGGTAGCAGAATCACAATTTAGCTATGTAAATTTATATACGGTAGGTCTGGTAAAACTTAGAGGAGAGATTGTTTCTAGCAGCGAAGAATTATTAGAAGCCCTAAAAGCTTATTTGAAGGAATCATAAAACTGTAAACTTTTGTTACAACTTTGTAATATAACTGATACGTTCTCCATATGTTCTTCTTGTAAAATAAAGAGTATGTTGGAGAAAGTGTGGTGAATATCGCTTTTGAATAAGATAAAGAAACTGTTTTTGACAATAACAGCATTCTTTTTAGTTGCAGGTCCTTTAGCTCCTTCTGTGTTTGCAGAAGAAACCGATGTGCAAAAATTAGAAGCTCAATTATCGTCAGAACTACAAAAAGTGAATACAAAGTATCAAGAAATTGAAAGTTTAAACCAACAGATTGAATCGCTTCATAAGGAGCAAGAAACACTTTCTGAAAAAGTAAAAACGCAAGAAGCGAAAGTGGAAGAACGAAAAGTGGTTGCTAGTAAAAGATTACAACTGATGCAAATTTCTGATTTAGCAACTTATAGTATCCTTCACTTATTAAATTCAGAAAGTATTTCTGATTTTCTAAATCGTTTATTTGTATTTCAACAGTTTTTCCAATCTGATGAAGAAGTATTGAAGAACTTGGCAGATCAAGTGAATGAGTTAAATCGTTTGAAAACTAAAGCTTCTCAAGCACAAAGTGATTTAGAAACCAAGAAAGAAAAATTAACTTCTGAAAGTCAATCATACCAAAGTTCAATTGAAGGACTTAAGCAGTTGATTGCTGATAATAAAGCAACATTTGAAAAGATGGAGAAGGAAAAGAAAGAAGCAAAAGTAGCTTTTTCACCTTCAATTGCTACTTTAACGAATGATTCTAAACAAACGAATCAGGTAGCGCCATCTACTTCAAGTCAGGATACGACTATTGCTAAACCAGTAGCCGCGGAACCTTCAACGACAACTACTCAAGCAGCTTCTACTACATCAGAGACGCCTACGACTACCTCAAACAGTTCGAGTTCCTCACAATCTAGCGGAAGAACACTACAAGTTGTCGCGACTGGATATTCATATAATGAACCTGGTTTAGGATACTATACAGCAACAGGAATTGATTTGCGCTCTAATCCAACCGTCATTGCGGTGGATCCAAGTGTCATTTCTTTAGGAAGTTTGATTGAAGTTCCTGGTTACGGTGTTGCAATTGCTGGGGATACTGGTAGTGCGATAAAGGGAAATAAAATTGACCTTCATTTCGTTTCTGTCGATCAAGCGAAACAATGGGGAAGAAGAACAGTTACAATCAAAATTTTAAAATAACTGATTTTAAGCTCTCATATTACATGAGGGCTTTTATTGTAGAGAAATTGAGTTAAAATAATTAAGGTTGGGTAATCTGAACAAAAAATGATTAGAGAGGAATAAATAATGATTAAACTGATTGCCATTGATATGGACGGAACTTTATTAAATCAAAGAAAACAATTATTAGAGGAAACTAAGCTATATTTCAAAGATTTTCACAACAAAGGCATTGAAACTTTATTAGTGCTTTGTACAGGCAGGCCTGAAAGTGGAATTCGACCTTATTTAAAAGACTTGGGATATTTAGAAGAAAACCACTATATCATTAGTCAAAATGGTGCGAACATTTATGAGAGTCTAAATGGAAAACGAGTAATGGATGCTTTTCTTGATTCAGAGGAGATTCAAAAATGGATTGAACTAGGCAAGAAACACGGAGTTAGTGTTATGGGGGCGGGTGTTGATTACTATTATTCATTCGACGAAGAACCGACAGAATGGATGGAATTTGACGTGAAAATCGTGAACGGTTCTTTAAAACGAATTTCAAAAGAAGAGTCGTTATCTACTAAGTTTTATAAACTTTTATTACTTGGCGACGGGGAACAAGTCAATGAGTTTGAAAAGGTTATTCCAGAAGAGTGGAGAAACGAATTTTATGTAGTTCGTAGTCAGAAGTATTTAATAGAAGTTCTTACAAAAGGTGTGAATAAAGCTTTTGGATTAGAAAAATTAGCAAATAAGTTAGGCATTCAACCAAGTGAAATCGCAGCAATTGGAGATGCGGCCAATGACATCGAAATGTTGGAATATGCAGGACTTGCGATTGCAATGGGTAATGCCAGCGAAGAAGTAAAAGCTATTGCAGATATCGTAACAGATACGAATGAAAATAATGGCGTCATTAAGGCTATTGACAAATTAATTCAATAAATTGTAAAAAGGCAAAATGTAACATATATGTTACATTTTGCTTTTTCGTTTTTAGTAGATTATGAGATTAAAAAATAATTAGATTTTCTTGACAAATACACGTTCCTCTAGTATTCTTTATACCAACAATATAAATCCTTAGACAGAGACATAAGACGTACACTAAAGAGATGGAAGCCGTGGCTGAAAGCTTCTAACCGTACGAGGGAAGACACTCTTGAGGAGAATAATGCAAAGTTATTCCGGTAATTCCGTTATCATTAAGAGGGAAAGAGCTCTTTCCAAACTAAGGTGGTACCACGAAATTTTCGTCCTGACTTCTATTGAAGTTGGGATTTTTTTATTTTTATCGAAAGAAAGGATGATTCATATGATTCAAAAACCCAAAGGAACAGCCGATTTATTACCTGAAGAACTTAAAATTTGGCACTATATCGAAGAAACAGCACGCATCATTTTAGGCGATTATCAATTTGAAGAAATGCGTACACCAATGTTTGAAAGCTACGATTTATTTAGCCGTGGTGTTGGGGATACAAGCGATATCGTTTCAAAAGAGATGTATGATTTCTACGATAAAGGAGATCGTCACATTACACTTCGTCCAGAAGGAACTGCAGCAATTGTACGTGCCTATGTAGAAAATAAATTATTCGGACCAGAACATAAGAAACCTTATAAAGTGTATTATATGGCGCCAATGTTTCGTTACGAACGTCCTCAAGCAGGTCGTCTTCGTCAATTCCACCAATTAGGAGTTGAGGTTTTTGGGTCTACAAATCCTGCTACAGATGTTGAAACAATCGCGATGGCTTGGGATTTATTAAAAGAACTAGGGTTATCGAATATGCGCTTAGTGATTAATTCATTAGGGAAAACTGCAGACCGTATTCAATATCGTGAAGCATTAATTAGTTACCTAGAACCTTTTGCAGATAAACTCAGTGAAGATTCTAAAAATCGTCTTCACAAAAATCCGTTACGTGTCTTAGATAGTAAGGACAAACGTGATATTGAAATCGTGAAGAATGCGCCACGTATCTTAGAATTCCTATCAGATGAGGCACGTACGCACTTTGAAAAAGTACAACAATACTTAAATGCTCTAGAGATTCCATATGAAATTGATGAAACAATGGTTCGAGGACTTGATTACTATCAAGATACGATTTTTGAAATCATGACGGATTCAAAATCATTCGGAGCAAAGACTACGATTTGTGGTGGTGGACGTTACGATGGTCTTGTTCAAGAACTCGATGGACCTGAAACACCAGGATTTGGTTTCGGTATTGGATTGGAACGTCTTGTCTTATTAATGAAAGATGAACAAGTTGAAGTCCCTGAATTACAAGAATTAGATGTTTATGTGGTAGGTCTTGGTGAAACAACAGAAGAGGAAGTATTAAAACTTTCAATTTCACTTCGTCAACAAGGGTACTCGGTAGACCGTGATTTCTTTGGACGTAAAGCAAAACCACAATTCAAGAACGCTCAAAAATATGGGGCCAAAGTGGTGATTACACTCGGTGAAGAAGAATTAGAAACAAAACAGGTTCCAGTGAAAGTGATGAAGACTGGTAAAGAAGTGAAAGTTGATTTAGGTGAGTTGTATAGTGATTTTGATAGTATTTATCGTCAAATTACAATGGATACAACAGCTATTGACGAGTACTTCGGTAAATAGAAAGAGGGATGGATATGAAAAGAAGAACAGAATATTGTGGATTAATTAGTGAAGAATTAGTAGGACAAACAATAACGTTAGATGGTTGGGTATCAAAACGTCGTGACCATGGCGGAGTTATCTTCATCGACTTACGTGACCGTGAAGGCATTATGCAAGTAGTCTTCAACCCCGCACGTAACCAAGAAGCGTTTGAAATTGCTGAAAAATTACGTTCTGAATACGTAATTCAAGTTACAGGTGAAGTAGCGTTTCGTGGTGAAGGGTTAGAAAACCTAAATCTTAAAACGGGTAAATATGAATTATTAGTAGACGAAGTTGAAGTATTCTCTAAGGCGAAAACTTCTCCAATTTATATCGATGACGAACAAAAACCATCAGAAGAATTACGTTTGAAATATCGTTATTTAGATATTCGTCGTCGTCCAATACTAGAAAATTTACGCTTACGTCATAAAACGACTAAATCTATTCGTGAGTATTTAGATGGCGAGGGGTATATCGACGTTGAAACACCAATTTTAGCAAAATCGACACCAGAAGGAGCGCGTGACTACTTAGTACCATCCCGTGTTCACGAAGGTAGTTTCTATGCATTACCTCAATCACCACAAACATTTAAACAATTGTTAATGGGTGCCGGATTAGACCGTTACTACCAAATCGTTCGTTGCTTCCGTGACGAAGATTTACGTGGAGACCGTCAGCCAGAATTTACACAAGTCGATATCGAAACAAGCTTCTTATCAGCAGAAGAAATTCAAGAAATGATGGAAGGTTTATTGAAGAAAGTGATGAAAGATACATTGGATGTGGAGGTTCAAACACCATTCCCACGTATTTCGTTTGCAGAAGCAATGGCACGTTACGGTAACGATAAACCAGACACTCGTTTTGAGTTAGAGTTAATCGACGTGAGCGACATCATGAAAGAATCAGACCTTAAAGTGTTCAGCTCATGTGTCGAAAACGGCGGAGAAGTTAAAGTGCTTAACTTAAAAGGGCTAGCTTCAGAGTACTCTCGTAAAGATGCAGATAGCTTAGCGGACTTTGTAGCGAAATTTGGTGCTAAAGGTTTGGCTTGGATTAAAGTGGAAGAAGATGGCTTAAAAGGACCAATCGCAAAATTCATCGTGAACCAAGAAGCAGCTTTTCGTGAACGTATCAATGCTGAAGTAGGAGATATCGTATTCTTCTGTGCGGATAAGCCGTCAGTAGTGGCTCAATCATTATCTGAATTACGTTTACACTTTGGTAAGAAACATAACTTAATCGATACAAACAAATTTAACTTCTTATGGGTTGTTGATTGGCCATTATTAGAACATGATGCTGAAGAAGACCGTTATGTTGCAATGCACCATCCATTCACTCGTCCAGTAAATGAAGACTTCCAAGCATTAATCGATGATCCTGCATCGGCGAAAGCACAAGCCTACGATATCGTATTAAACGGTTATGAATTAGGTGGAGGTTCATTACGTATTTACCGTCGTGACATGCAAGAAGCAATGTTCACAGTTTTAGGATTTACAAAAGAATCTGCGGAAAGTCAATTCGGATTCTTATTAGACGCATTAGATTATGGCTTCCCACCACACGGAGGAATTGCGCTTGGTTTAGACCGTTTAGTAATGCTACTTGCTGGTGAAGACAACATCCGTGAAGTCATCGCGTTTCCTAAGAACAGCTCAGCAGTAGACCCAATGACACAAGCTCCAAGTGAAGTGTCCGCAAAACAACTAGATGAGCTTTCATTAAAAATTAAATAGTATAGAATGGAAAATTAAAAGGAGGATGAAACTTTGAAGAGTAGTAAAGGTGTTGTTTTTAAAAGACAGCAACGTATCTTACAACTTTTACAAGAAAACCATGAAATGTCTGTTGAAGACTTATCGAAAGAGTTAGAAGTTTCTGAAATCACCATTCGAAGAGATTTACAACAATTTGAAGATCAAGGAGTTATCGAGCGCTTCTATGGAGGCGCGCGGTACCTTGCTGGAAAAATTAAACATGAAAACGTGGAACAAATCCAATATAATTCCATGAAAAAAAACATCGCAAGAAGAGCCGCGGGATTAGTACGAGATCATAATATGGTCTTTATTAACTCAGGCTCTACTGCCTTTTTATTATTAAATTTTCTAGCGGATGCAAATGTAACGATTTTAACGAATAATGGTCGTTCCATCTTCAAAAAGCCATCTACGAAAGCATCTGTTGTGATTAGTGGTGGGGAAATTTTCGAACAGAAAAAATCTCTTGTTGGGGATTTTGCGATTAACTCATTTTCAAAAGCTAGAGCTGATATTTGCTTCTTAGGGGTCGGTGGAATTAGTAAAAATGGAATTTCAACCTATGCACTTCCAGAGACTGCGGTGAACCGTGTGATTTTAGAACGGACAACAGGACATCGCATTATCGTTACGGAAGGATTTAAAGTGGGGCGTGATTCAAACTTCCATACTGCTGACTGTAATATGATTACTCATTTAATTACAGACCATTCAGCAGATCCTGAGACTGTTGCTTATCTAAAGAGCATTGGTATCAAAGTCATATTTATTTCGTAAGAAAAAGAATGTAGAGGTATAAAATGATTGAATTAGGAGAACGATTAACTAAAGTTGCTAATTTTGTTCCAAAGGATTCAAAGGTATGTGATGTTGGTAGTGACCATGCGTACTTACCAGTATATTTAATCCAAAATAACCAGATTACTTCAGCCATTGCAGGAGAAGTGGTCGAAGGCCCGTTTTTATCAGCAAAGCAAACAGTTCGTGATTATCGAATGGAAGACCACATCGAAGTTCGCTTTGGGGACGGACTTCAAATTTTGTCCAAAGAAGACGAAGTTACGGCCGTTACAATTTGTGGAATGGGCGGAGAACTCATTTCTAGGATTCTTGAAGCTGGATACAGTGGTAGTCATCTAAACGGACGTGAAAGACTCATTCTTCAACCAAATGTCGCTGAACATTTTGTGCGTGAATGGTTAATGAATCATTCTTATCAAATTGTTGAAGAAACAGTTGTTAGTGATAACCATCGCTTGTATGAAATTATCGTTGCAGAACCATCAAATGAACAAGTAGAGTACACAGAATTAGAATTAAAATACGGTCCGATTTTACTAAAAGAACCATCAGAATTATCTGTTGCAAAATGGAAACGTACGAACCGTAAAAACAAAGAGATTTTGGAACAATTACAAAAGAGCAAGACACCTCAACATGAAAAAATTGAGCAGTTTGAAAAAGCATTTAATGAATTGCAAGGAGTGATTGATCGTGCCAACAGTTAGAGATGTGGTAAGTCGTTTTGAAAAGCGTGTACCAAAGAGTCTATCCGTTCCAAAAGATCCAATTGGACTTCATTTTGGAGATTGGAATCAAAAAGTGAAAGTAATCATGACAACTTTGGATATTCGTCCAAGTGTCATTGAGGAAGCGATTGCTAAAAACGTTGATTTAATTATCGCGCATCATCCGCCAATCTTTAGACCGGTAGCGTTATTTGACTTAACCGTTCCGCAAAACAAGATGTTTCAACAAATTTTAAAACATGATATCGCAGTATATGCCGCGCACACAAACCTTGACGTAGTGCAAGGTGGAGTGAATGATTGGTTGGCAGATGAATTACTGTTATCTGATGTTACGGTGATGTCTCCAACAACGACGATTTCTTCTGTTAAGGTCGTTACTTATGTTCCAAAAGATAGTGCAGAGAAAGTTTTAGAAGTGATGTTTGAAGCTGGTGCTGGGACAATTGGTGACAACTATAAAGACTGTGCGTTTCAAACTTCAGGAGTTGGACAATTCACACCCGTTGAGAGTGCAAATCCGACTATTGGTTCATTGAACCTGCTAGAATTCGTAGAGGAAGTGAAACTGGAAGTTGTTTGTTCGGAAGAAGTGTTAACTGATGTTTTACGATCCTTAAGAGGTGCTCATCCTTATGAAGAACCAGCAATCGACGTTTTCTCATTGAAGAATGCAGGGAAGACCTTAGGATTTGGACGAGTTGGTAATCTTCCTAAAGAAATGACTGGGGAAGAATTTATCGCTTTTGTTACTGAGCGTTTCAGTTTGAAGGGGCTCCGTTACGTTCCTTCTCGCGTACATCCAGATGGCCTTATTTCAAGAGTCGCTGTTATGGGTGGTTCAGGTGGAAATTATTATATGGATGCACTTAGAAATGGTGCAGATGCCTTTGTAACAGGAGATATTTTCTACCATACAGCGCATGATATAGAAGAGACTCCATTATTCCTAGTAGATGCTGGACATCATATTGAAGTGGTGTGTCGAAAACAATTAGCGAAATGGGTTCAAGAATGGAAAGAAGAAAACAATTGGGATGTAACAGTGATTGAAAGTGAAACTTTTACAGATCCATTTGAATTTTATAAAGCAGGTGAAGAAAATGCATAAAGAATTAACAGAACGTTTTATCCGTTACGCAAAGAAAGAAACAAGATCTGATGAAACAAGTCAAACAGTCCCAACAACGCCATCTCAAACAGCGTTTTTAAAAGACTTAGAACAAGAATTAAATGAATTAGGATTCCAAGAAGTATATTTAAATCCTAAAAACAGCTTTTTAACAGCAACAATCCCATCAAATGTTGACCATGAAGTTCCAACTATTGGATTTATTGCTCACGTGGACACTGCTGACTTTGAAGCGAGAAATATTCAACCACAAATTCACGAAAACTATAATGGCGAAGCAATCGTTTTAGACGAAGAAGGAAAATTCGTATTAGATCCTAAAGACTTCCCGAACTTAAAGAACTATGTTGGACAAACATTAATTACAACAAATGGTAAAACATTACTAGGTGCTGATGATAAGTCTGGTGTGACAGAAATCGTTACAGCAGGTGCTTATTTATTACAACACCCAGAAATTAAACACGGAAAAATCCGCGTAGCCTTTGGTCCAGACGAAGAAATTGGTCGTGGAGCTGATTTATTCGACGTTGAACATTTTGCATGTGATTTTGCTTATACAATGGATGGTGGACCTGTTGGTGAATTAGAATACGAAAGCTTTAACGCTTGTCGTGCAACCGTTCGTATTCAAGGAAAGAATGTTCACCCTGGTACAGCTAAAGATACTATGGTGAGCGCATTGGAAATAGCTCGTAAATTCCAAAATGCTCTTCCAGAGTTCGAAGTTCCTGAACATACTACAGGGCGTGAAGGATTCTACCACTTAGTAGCAGCTGAAGGGGTTGTAGAAGAAGCTAAATTAGTCTACATTTTACGTGACCATAGCCGTGAATTATTCAATGCGAAGAAAGACATGATGCTACGTATCGCTTCTCGTATGAATAAAGAATTGGATACAGACCGTATTACCGTTGATTTACACGACGAATACTACAACATGGCTGAAATCATCGAAAAAGATTTCCGTTGTGTGGATGTGGCAAAACAAGCATTAGAAAACTTAGATATCGTTCCGATCATTAAACCAATCCGTGGTGGTACAGACGGTTCTAAAATTTCCTTCATGGGATTACCAACTCCAAACATTTTTGCAGGTGGCGAAAACATGCATGGCCGCTATGAATATGTTGCTGTTGAATCAATGGAAAAAGCAACACAAGTGATTCTCGAAATCGCTCGTTTAGCAGCATTATAATTTTTAACAATAGAAAGAAAGGAGTGAGTTCATGACATTTGATGGTATTTTCACCAAATGGATGATGGACGAAGTAGCGCCTCTATTAGTAGGAGGGCGTATTACAAAAATTCATCAGCCATTACCATACGATGTACAATTCACCATTCGTGCTAACCGTAAGAATTACTTACTTGTATGTTCGGCACACCCAATGATGGCTCGTGTACAATTTATTTCTGAGAAACCAGAGAATCCAGAAGTTGCTCCTAACTTTTGTATGATTCTGCGTAAGTATTTAGAAGGATCTATTATTCAATCGTTCACTCAAGTAGAGAATGATCGTATTTTACATATGGATGTGTCTACACGTGATGAACTTGGGGATAAGGCTGGATATCGTTTCACCATTGAGATGATGGGCCGTCATAGTAATTTATTCCTAGTGAATCAAGAAGATAACACGATTATCGATTGTGTTAAACGTGTTTCTCTTGGGCAAAATAGTTACCGTACCTTACAGCCAGGTGCTGCCTATGTAATGCCTCCTCAAACGCAGAAGAAAAATCCTTTTGAGTATTCGCTCTTTGAATTAGATAGTTTACTTCATCCATTTATTGGAGAACCTGGAGAAAGAACATTGATGAATGTCTTTCAAGGGATTAGTAAACAGTCAGCTCATGAAATTGTGGAACGTAGTGAAAGAAAGTGCCAAAGCTTAGCCGAGGCCTTGCATCATTATCTCGAAGAAGGGAATACCGATATAAAACCGACACTTACGAAATCAACGGACGGGAAGACTTACTTCTTACCGTTTTCGTATATGAGTAAGACGGGTGAATCACAAAACTTTGAAACTCTTTCTGAATTATTAAGTGCATATTATGTTCAGAAGATTCAAGAAGAGAAAATTCAGCAATTAGCAGGCCACCTGTTGCAAATGCTAAAATCCGAACTTCGCAAGAACCGCGAAAAGATGGTAAAACTCGATGAAGATTTAGCCCGAACAGAAGATGCGAATCATTATCGTGTATATGGAGATTTGATTAACACATACCAACACCAAATTGAAAAAGGTGCAAGTAGTGTTGCGGTTCAAAACTTCTATCAAGACTACGAAGAAGTAACAATTCCATTAAATCCATTATTAACGGCTTCTCAAAATGCGCAGGCGTATTTTAAAAAGTACCAAAAACTTAGAAATGCGGTAACGCATATTCATGAGCAACAAGAAACAACGAAAAATGAGATGGATTATTTAGAGAGTGTTATTTACCAAATCGAAGAAGCGGACGTATTCAACTTAGAAGCCATCCGAGAAGAACTTGTAGAGAGCGGCTACTTAAAACGTTCTACTTTGAAAAAAGGCATCAAGAAACAAGGAAGCGCAAAACCACATGTGTTCTACGCAACTGATGGCACGCGAATTCTAGTTGGACGTAACAATTTACAAAATGACCAATTGACACTTCGACAAGCGAAGAAGGAATACTTATGGCTTCATGCGCAAAATATTCCAGGATCGCACGTTATTATCGAATCCAGTAATCCAGCCGAAGAAACAATTGGTGAAGGCGCGATGCTTGCGGCATACTACTCGAAATATCGACTTTCTGGGACGGTTCCTGTGGATTATGTTCAAGTATCGAAAATTCGTAAACCAAATGGAGCTAAACCAGGTTTTGTAGTCTACGAAGGCCAACAAAATACTTATATTACGCCAGATCCAGTAAAGGTTGAAGCGTTAAGAAATAATAAACCGAGATAGAGTGAACTTATGAAAATTATTGTGACAGGATTTGACCCTTTTGGAGGGGAAAAGATTAATCCTTCAATTGAATGTGTTAAGGCTCTTCCTGGAATTAAAGGCGTAGAACTCATTCGATTAGAATTACCGACTGTATTTAAGGAATCAGCAAAGCGTTTGAATGAAGTCATTAATGAAGTGAAACCAGATGCAGTATTAAGCGTTGGTCAAGCAGGAGGAAGACCTGGGATTACAATGGAACGTATTGCAATCAATGTAGATGATGCGAGAATTCCAGACAATATCAGCCAACAACCAATTGATGAAACAATTCAAACAGAAGGGGCAGCTGCTTATTTTTCAACTTTACCGATCAAACGAATTGTAAAAGCGATTCGTGAAGCGGGAATTCCAGTTGAAGTATCAAATTCCGCTGGGACATTTGTGTGTAACCACATTATGTACCAAGCATTATTTGCTTCAACAAAGGCCGAGAAACCTTTTAAAGCGGGATTTATGCATATTCCTTTTATTCCAGAACAAACAACGGATAAACCGTCTCTACCGCTTGAAGAGAGCACTAAAGCTTTACAGATTGCGATTGAGACAATCCGTGATTATTTAAAAGATGAAGATATTAAGGTTCAAGAGGGAGCCATTTTTTAGAAAGGAGGGAGATGAATAATGTCACCAAAAGCAGCATATATTCATATCCCTTTTTGTTCGCATATTTGTTATTATTGCGATTTTAACAAAGTATTTATTGAAGGACAGCCGGTTGATGAATATATCGAATTATTGATTAGAGAAATGGAACTGACTGGGGAAAAATATAAAATTGAACTACTTGAAACGCTATATGTGGGTGGAGGAACGCCGTCTTCTTTAACTCCTCAACAGATGGAGCGATTATTGGATGGCATCCATCAATATTTACCACTACAAAAAGGTGCGGAGTTCTCGATGGAATTGAATCCTGATGACGGTACTCCTGAACTGCTCAGCGTAATGAAACAAGGAGGAGTGAATCGTCTCAGCATGGGTGTCCAAACCTTTAATAATGATTTATTGAAATCAATTGGTCGCAAACATACAAAAGAAACAGCAATCCGAACGATTGAAAATGCACGAAAAGTCGGGTTTGAGAACATGAGTATCGATTTAATTTTCAGACTTCCAAAACAAACGATTGAAGATTTTGAAGAGAGTCTAAAAATGGCGATGGTGCTAGACTTGCCTCATTATTCCATTTACTCGCTTATTTTAGAGCAGAAGACTGTTTTCTATAATCTAATGAGACAAGGAAAACTTCCGTTGCCGACGCAGGATGAAGAGGCGGATATGTTTGAACTCGCTATGAAAACAATGGAGGAGTTTGGCAGACATCATTATGAAATTAGTAATTATGCACTTGATGGATATGAATCGAGACATAACCTCCATTATTGGAATGCGGATGAATACCTTGCTTTCGGTGCTGGAGCTCATGGGTATGTGAACGAAGTCCGTTATCAGAATAATGGTCCTATTCAACAATATCTTACACCTTTGAGAAAGAAGAAACTTCCTATCTTTTCAGAAACAAAACTATCTAAAAAACAGCTGATTGAAGAATTTATGTTTTTAGGATTAAGAAAGTTTTCTGGAGTGTCGAAAAAAGAATTCTTTGAAAGATTTGGAATTTCAATGGAAAAAATCTATGGAGAAGTAATAGACGAATTATTGGAAGATAAACTCATTACAACAACTCCTGATGGTTTTGTTTTGACGCATCAAGGGAAATTTTTTGGAAATAACGTTTTCCAAGCATTTTTGATTGATGAAAATCAAAATGAATTTTTTTGAAAATAAGAGTTATTGTTAAACATTTCTTAAAGAATGTGTTATTATATCTTATGGCATTTCAAATGCACAAAAAGAAAAGAAAAGAAAAGGGGATATCTATCCAATGGAAAATATCGTTAAGATCTTAACAGCACCAACATTTGTGTCTGCTATCTTCTCAACAATTTCAATTATCTTAGTGGGTTATTTCATCCGTAAGAAAAATATTGTTGATGCAAACAGTGGTAAAGTCTTATCTAACGTTTTACTATCAGTTGCGATTCCTGCGTTAGCGTTCAAAGCCTTCATGGTTGATATTAACGACAAAACATTCACAACTGGTTTAAACGTATTTATTTTTGGTTTTATCGCTTATGTAATTTTAATTCTTTTAGGAGAATTATTCTTCATGAAAGAGAAAGGTGACCGTAAAACTACTTTATCAGTTTTAACAACTTTCGGTTCAACTACTTTCTTTGGAATTCCAATTATTAACGGATTGTTAGGTGCAACTGGTACTTTATATGCCAACATCTTCAACCTAGCTTACCGTGTATTCTTATATTCTTACGGATTAATTCGTATGAGCGGATTAAAATTCGAAAAGAAAAACTTAAAAATGATTTTTGGAAACATTATTGTTATTGCAACATTTGCTGGATTATTAATTTGGATTTTCCAAGCTTCTTTACCACAAGTAGCAGTTCAAGTTAAAGTCGGTGAAGAAACAAAAGAAATGATGTATGCTTTCTTACGTATTGATAAGACAGCACCATGGTTATTTAAAGCTCTTACTTACTTAGCTGATTTAAGCTCACCACTTGCTTGGTTAGCAATCGGTATCACTTTAGGAAACATTTCTTTAGGTGAAGCCGTTAAAGATAAGATGGTTTGGTTCTACAGCATTGTTAAATTAATTTTAGTTCCTGCAGTATTTGTTGGAGTAATCTTCGCAGTTAGCGCATTCTTACCAATGAGCCCTGAAGCTTCAAAAGGGATTCTTATTATGCTAGCGACACCACCAGCAACAGTTGCTGTGGCATACGCTATAAAATATGATAAAGAAGCAGCACTTGCAAGTAATGCTTCATTACTAGGAACTGTATTAGCAGTATTCGCAATCATCTTCTGGATTGTTGCTGGATCTGTTATTTTCCCTGGATAGGATAAACTATAAAAGTAGATCGATTCTCGGTCTACTTTTCAATTTATATAAAACGGAGGATGAAAAATGAAAGTTTTAGCATATGGTGTTCGCGAAGTTGAATTACCAATTTTCGAACAAGTAAACGAAAAATTTGGATACGAATTAACATGTATTCCAGAATACTTAAATTCTGAAGAAACTGCTCGTAAAGCAGAAGGTTTCAAAGCTGTTATTTTACGTGGAAACTGCTGGGCAAACAAAGAAACTTTAGATATCTACAAAGAATTAGGAGTAGAGTACGTATTAACTCGTACTGTGGGTGTAAACCACATCGATGCTGAATACGCAAAATCATTAGGAATGAAATTAGGTTACGTTCCTTTCTATTCTCCAAACGCAATTAGTGAATTAGCAGTTACTTTAGCAATGACATTATTACGTAACGTTGCTTACACTGCAGCAAAAACTAGCCAACAAGATTTCACAGTAGATACTCAAATGTTTGCTAAAGAAATCCGTAACTGTACTGTTGGGGTTGTTGGTATCGGACGTATCGGTTTAACAACTGCAACATTATTTAAAGGTTTAGGCGCTAACGTATTAGCTTATGATGCTTTCCCTAAAGAAGGCGTTGATCATATCTGTACTCAAGTACCTTTAGATGAGTTATTAGCAAAATCAGACGTGATTTCAATTCACGCTCCTTACATTCCAGCAAACGGAAAGGTAATCACTAAAGAATTCATCAGCAAAATGAAACCAGGTGCTATCTTAGTAAACACTGCTCGTGGTGAATTACAAGATATCGATGCGATCATCGAAGCATTAGAATCAGGTCACTTACGTGGTGTTGGTTTAGACGTTTTAGAAGGGGAAAGCGAAGTATTCTTCAAAGACTTACGTGGTCAAGAAATCAAAAATCCTGCTATCCGTAAATTAGTTGAATTATACCCACGTGTATTATTAACACCTCATATGGGTAGTTACACTGATGAAGCAGTATTAAACATGGTTGAAACAAGTTTTGAAAACTTAAAAGCATATGTTGAAACTGGTTCATGTAAAAATGACATTCAATGCTAATTAAAAGTAAACAAAAAAATCTCTTAGAGCAATCTAAGAGATTTTTTTTGCTTTATAAATATTTGAAAATCGCTAGGAACATGAAAATGGCTCCAGCCAGAACGAAAATATGCCAAATCACATGATAGAAATTATGATATTTACGTTTGTAGAAGATTGTACCAAGCGAATAACTTAATCCACCCAAGATGAGATAGAGAATCCCTCCCCAGCCCATACTTTCATATAAAGGTTTTATAGTAAAAATGGAAACCCATCCCATTGCTAGGTAAAGAAAAACTGAAATCTTAGAGAATTTCTCTAAAAAGAATGCTTCGATGATGACACCACCAATAGCAAAAATCCAAATAGCAATGCAGAAGGTTAATCCTTCCTGGCCTCCAATTCCGATTAAACAAAATGGAGTATAGGTTCCAGCAATTAATAGATATATCGAAGAGTGATCAATCCGCTGAAATATTTTCGCGGCTTTTGTAAATTTAAAGCTATGATAGAGCGTTGACGCTAAAAATAATAAGATGAGTGAAGCTCCATACACACTAAATGCGATGATTTGCGTGGTATTATTGACTGCCACAGCCTTCATTAAGAGTAGTACAAGCGCTGTAATGGCTAATGCGACTCCAATACCGTGAGTGACCGCATTAAGGACTTCACCGACAATCTCTGATTTTATCGATTGGACTTTTCGTTCTTTTTTGAGAGTTGATTCTTTCATAGAAACACGCTCCTTTCAATACATCTTATTATAGAAGGCAAATCGTTATTTGTCCAACTGACTTTTTAGGATTTTTTTGTGAACCTGAAACATATTCGTTGTTAAGAAAGGCTTAAAGGTGCCTTTTTAAGTTTTCATTAATTCCATTTTATAGTAAAATAGTGGATATATAAGTATTGGGTGTTCCCAGAAAAGGAGATTTAACAATGAGTGTTCATATTAATGCAACAAAAGGGCAAGTTGCCGAATCAGTTTTAATGCCAGGAGATCCATTACGTGCGAAATTTATTGCTGAGCATTACTTGACTGAAGTAGAACAATATAATGCGGTCCGAAATATGTTTGGATATACAGGACTTTATAAAGGACAACGTGTTTCTGTTCAAGGAAGTGGAATGGGAATTCCTTCAATTATGATTTATGCGAATGAATTATATACTGAATTTGGTGCAGAACGCATCATCCGTATTGGTTCTGCGGGTGGTATGCAAGAGAATGTTAAGGTTCGTGATATTGTATTAGCTCAAGGAGCTACTACAGATTCATCAATCTTCAACAATATTTTTCATAACCAAGTAACGTTCGCTCCAATTGCAAGCTTTAATTTATTAGATAAAGCATATCATCTTGCGAAAGATCGTGGTGTAGGTGTACACGTTGGAAACGTACTATCATCAGATCGATTCTATAATGCAGAATTAGATAAGAAAAAATTAATGGATTATGGAATGCTATGTGTTGAAATGGAGGCTGCTGGACTATATGCATTAGCAGCACAACATAAGAAAGAAGCTTTAGCAATTCTTACCATTAGTGATCATCTGTTAACAGGTGAAGAAACAACTGCACAAGAACGTGAACAAACATTTAACGACATGATGGAAATCGCGTTAGAAACAGTTCGTGCATAAAATTTGAATAGAAAGAAGGAACCCGAATGGGAAATAATCCAAAACCTCAAGGAGCTGTTCAAACAGGATTTGAGTCAAAAAAAGTTTCCGTTTGGATTTTAATACTGGCTGTACTGATCACTGCTGCTTTAACTTACTTTGGCACAACTCTTACAGTTTCACCACAATCCCAAGCTTCAACTACGCAATCTACGCAAACTACCAATGGAAATTCAAATAGTGGTGTGCTCTCTAACGAAGATTTAAGTAAGATAGAATTAGTCTATAAAACTTTGATGAACGGTTATGTGGATAAAAACATCTCCAAAGATAATCTTATTAATGGAGCCTTAAAAGGAATGAGTGATGCAGCTGGAGATCCTTATACAACCTACTTGGTGAATGAAGAAACAGCGGCGATAGACGAAACACTAACGGGTTCTTTCGGAGGAATCGGTGCGGAATTAAGATCTGAGAATAATAAAGTGATTATTAGTAATACGCGTGAAGGAACACCATCTCAAAAAATTGGATTACAGGAAAATGATGTGATTCTTAAAGTTAATGGTGAGGATATGGAAGGAAAAAGTATTTCTTATGTAGTATCCAAAGTTCGTGGAGAAATTGGAACAGATGTCACTTTAACCATTCAACGCGGAAGTCAAGAGTTAGAAGTAAAAATTACCAGAGCGAAAATTTCTATTGAGACTGTAAAAGGGACTGTTGATGAAACAAATCCAGCGATTGGTCATGTAAAAATTAACTCGTTTGCTAAAAATACGGCTCAAGAAGTTGAAACTGCTGTTACCGATTTACGTCAAAAAGGCGTTAAGAAATTCATCTTTGATGTGCGCTATAATCCAGGTGGATTGTTAGACCAAGCATTAGCGATTAGTAATATGTTTGTAGAAGAAGGCAAGACTATTTTAAATATTGAAAATAGAAATGGTAAAATTACAGCCTATAAAGCTTCTAAAGAATATGGTACCTTTAAAATCACAGAACCTTATGTGCTTCTTGTGAACGAAGGAAGTGCTTCTGCGTCTGAAATTTTAGCAGGAGCCCTTAAAGAATCTGCAAATGCAAAATTAATTGGTTCCAAAACATACGGAAAAGGAACCGTACAGTCTGTAGTTGATGTTTCAAAAAACGCAGAGCTAAAATATACAACTGCTAAATGGTTAACTCCAAATGAAACGTGGATTCACAAAACAGGAATTGAACCAACCGAAGCGGTATCAATGCCTGAATACTACAACATTACAATTGTGGATACTCGTGAAGTCGTAAAAGAAGGTTCTGTATCTGATAATGTTAAAACCATCGAAACAATCTTAAAAGGTTTAGGATATGATGTAAAAGCAGATGGATATTTTGATTCTAAAACAACTGAAGCAGTAAAACAGTTCCAAAAATCAAAAGGAATCTCAGAAACTGGTGAAGTGAATGAACAAACGGGATCGGCTTTAATGACTGCAATTCGTGAAGAATTGAAGAAAAACGATACGCAATATAAAGCTGCGGTAAAAGCATTACAATAAGGAGGATAGGAATGAACGAAGAGAATCAACTAGAAAATTCAAGCCTATCGTCTATTGAAGGACGTCTTCAGTCTCGAAAAGATAAGAGTAAACAAAAGAAAAAACTTCATCCAATCATCGAGGAAATTGTGAGTTGGATTTGGTCAATAATTGTTGCAGCAACTATTATGTTTCTTTTATACGTTTTTGTAGGAAGACCATTTACGGTTAGTGGGCAATCGATGTATCCTACTCTTCATAACGGTGATCATATGATTATGTCAAAACTTGGTGGTATTAATCGTTTTGATGTTGTTATTTTGAAAGCACCTGATGAAGACAAAGAGTATATTAAACGAGTAATAGGGATGCCTGAAGACACTGTTGAAGTTAAAGGAGGAGTCCTTTACATTAATGGGAAACAGGTAGAACAGCCGTTTATCAATTCAAATAGTGATAAAAAGACTGTCTATATTGATGATTTCACATTAAAACAATTGACTGGAGAAGAGAAAGTTCCAGAAGGAAAATACTTCGTAATGGGAGATAATAGAGGAGTTTCAAAGGATAGTCGAATGATTGGTTTTATCGATCAGGCTTCAATTGAAGGAAAAGCTGTATTTACTGTATGGCCTCTAAACAGAATCGGTGGTCTTAAAGATTACTCAAATTTATATCATTAATAAAAAGGTGATTACGGATATCGTAATCACCTTTTTGTGTCTTTACATGAATATGGTAAAATTAGAATAGAGGAGGTGGGTTCATGACTGATATTTCTTTAAAGAATGTTTCGTTTTCTTACTATGGTAGTCTAAGACCTATTTTTAATCAGATAAATTTATCTTTTGATACAAATTGGAAGATAGGGTTGATTGGAAGAAATGGAATCGGTAAAACAACCTTATTAAAAATGATAACGAAGGAATTAGAATATACAGGTGTCATTACAAATAGCACTACATGCTGTTATTTTCCTCCAACGATTAAAAATCATGATTTAACGTGTTTGGAAATATATAGACAAAGTAGCACAGAAGAAGAATGGAAATTTATAAGAGAGCTTAATCTTTTAGGTTTAGATTTAAGTGTTTTGGATCAGCCTTTATCTTTATTATCTCCTGGGGAACGAATGAAAGTTCTTCTTGGAATTCTGTTTACGAAGGAAGATGCTTTTGTATTAATTGATGAACCTACGAATCATCTTGATTCCTTAGGAAGAAAAGTTGTTAGCGAATATCTTCGGCAAAAAAGACAGGGATTTATGGTTATTTCACACGATCGTGAATTTTTAGATGGTTGTATCGATCATGTATTGTCCATTAATCGCAATAGTATAGAAATCCAAAGTGGAAATTACAGTACTTGGTATCAAAATAAACTCCAAAAAGACCAACTAGAATTTTATGAAAATCATAAACTAATAAAGGAAATTAGCCGATTAAAGGATGCTTCGAAGGAAACCAAACAATGGTCCGATCGGATTGAAAACACTAAAAATGGACATAAAATATCGGGAATTAAACCAGATAAGGGATATATTGGGCATCAATCTGCAAAAATGATGAAAAAGTCAAAGAATCTTATAAAACGGCAAGAAAAACTAATTGAAGAGAAAGAACGGCTACTAAAAGATATAGAGATTCAGGAAAACTTGTTTTTGCATCCATTGAATTATCCTAAAAAGGAATTCATAAAAGTGAATCATCTTACTTTTAATTATGGAGATAAAAATATTCTTCAAGATTTTTCTTTTGTGATAAGAAGAGGGGATAGAGTATCGATTAATGGAGCAAATGGCTCAGGAAAAAGTACATTGTTCAAATGTTTGATTGGTAAACTAGAAATTAATCCCACTATGATTTTAAAGCCAAAAGATTTAAAAATTTCCTATGTTCCTCAGGAGATAAAAAATTTAAAAGGAAGTTTTAAAGAATACATTCGTTCAAAAGAAATCGATGAAACACTCTGTAGAACTCTATTGTCAAAACTAAATATTTCAAAAGATTTGTTAGAAAGTGATATCGACTTATATAGTGATGGTCAAAAAAAGAAATTGTTATTATCAATTAGCTTGGCTACAAAAGCTCATTTGTATATATGGGATGAACCTATGAATTATATCGATGTAATTTCTAGGGAGCAAATTGAGAAAGTAATACTGGATAATGATATTACTCTTATATTTGTTGAACACGATAACTATTTCAAAAAGAAGATTGCAAATAAAAATATTGAATTGTAATAAACTAAATAGTTATTAAATTTATTAAAAGAACTATATTATCTAGATTTTTATTCTGAAATTAATGAATACTTGGCAAAGGATAGTAGAAGATAGAGAAGTAAGAAAACGTATTTAAAGAGAACTCATTAATATGAAGAGGAGTATATAATTCTTATGCTACATGTTGGCAAAAGAAGAGTAGTTGTTAGAGTGTTTTTCTCACATAATATAATTCTATCGAGAAAAATTATTTATTAAAAAATCAGGAAGATTGAGTAGTATAGACTCACTTCCTGATTTTATTTTGAGATTAAATTCTCTTTAATTCGTTTCGGTAAACGATTTCATAAAATTTGACTTTCCTATTAAACAAACGTAAAATAGGAATACACGTTTTTAGGGAGGAAAGATATGGATCAAGTGTTTATACGTTCATTTGATGCAATGCTTGAATTACGACATTTTACATCAATTATTTTAGCTTGTATTTGTGGTTTATTAATTGGTTATGAAAGAAAAGCAAGGAATAAACAAGCTGGAGTAAAGACTCACGTGATCGTTTGTCTTACTTCTGCCTTAATGATGATTATTTCTAAAGAAGCTTTTCTAGACACTCCAGATTACGACACTTCTCGTGTGGCTGCTCAAATCGTAAGTGGGATTTCCTTCATTGGTGGTGGTATCATTTTCATGAGGGATAAAAAAATAAGCGGGTTAACAACAGCTGCTGGTATTTGGGCTACTTCTGGGATTGGAATGGCCATTGGTGGAGGATTTTGGTTCTTTGGAATTGTTTGTAGTATCTTTGTTATGTTAATTCAATGGTTAACACATGATTTTACAAAACAGCAGCAGATTTATCAGGCAAGTATTAATGGAACTGTTGGAGATATTTCTCTTGTTCACGATATTTATGAATACTGTAATTTAAAACAATATCAAATCGCAAATGTGGATGTGAAGGATATTGGAGGAAAGTACGAAATTAATATTCAGATAGAGAATGATAAGAGAATCCTAATTGATGATATCGAATCAACTATCAGAGAAAGACATATTGACTTTAAAATTAAAAAGGTCAAGTTTAAATCTTCTGAAAATAATCCGCAATAGTTATAATGAGGCTGGACTACTCCGGTCTCATTTTTTATATTTATTATTGATTAGAAAAGAGTTATTTGTGAGGGAATTGCTATTTTGTTTTTTGGCTGATAAACTTAATTTATATGAGTTAATCATTTGTTAGTTGAAGCTTTCGTAATAATCAAGATAAAGGAGTTAACTATTATGAATAGAGAAGAAATTATTGCGTTGCAACATCAACGTTATGCTACTAAAAAGTTTGATCCAACACGTTGTATTTCTGATGAAGATTGGGCAACCCTTGTCGAAGTAGGACGATTAGCTCCTTCCTCATTAGGGTTTGAACCTTGGAAGATGCTTTTACTCAATAATGAGGGGATGAAACAAGATTTAAAATCAATGGCATGGGGCGCCGTTTCAATGCTCGATGGAGCAAGTCATTTTGTGGTTTATTTGGCTCGTAAAGGTGTAAACTATGAAACAGCTTATATAGAAAAATTAATGCAAGAAGTAAGGCATAGAAGTTATGATCCAAATTCTGCATATGCGCATCGTATTAAGAGTTTCCAGGAAAGTGATGCACATTTAAATGATGAACGTTCACTTTTTGACTGGGCAAGTAAACAAACATATATCCAAATGGCAAATATGATGAATGCAGCGGTTTTGATGGGGATAGATTCTTGTCCGATTGAAGGATATGATAAAGCTAAAGTTGAAGCTTATTTAGAAGAAAAAGGCGTTCTAGATACATCAGAATTTGGAGTATCCGTCATGTGTGCGTTTGGTTATAGAGATGAAGACATTAAACCAAAAGTTCGTTGGAATACAGAAAGTATTTATGAAGTAATTGATTAGAAAAGATATTTCTTAGCAAACGACTACTATCTCAGTACATCAGTAATGAATAATTGCTACTGTACTGAGTTTTTGTTATATGAATATGGAAGAGAACGGAAAAAAGGATTAAAACGTGGTATAATATTCGTTGATTCTATATGAATGATTTTTTGAATGTAAATAGAAAGGATTCGAAACGTATGGCAACAATCCAATGGTTCCCAGGGCATATGGCCAAAGCGCGCAGGGAAGCAACTGAAAAATTAAAACTAGTCGATGTTGTGATTGAAATGGTAGATGCTCGTATTCCAGAATCGAGTCGCAATCCTATTATCGAAGAAATTAAAGGGCAAAAGAAACAGTTAATCTTATTAAATAAAGTTGATTTGGCAGATCCATCTCAAACAAAGCGTTGGAATGATTATTTTACAAGTCAAGGAATTAAAGTTCTTACAACAGAAGCTAAAGATGGAAAAGGCATAAAACAAGTTAAAGCTGCCATTAAGGAATTAATGGCTCCTGTCTTTGAAAAGAATCTGGAAAAAGGAATTCGTCCTAGACCGATTCGTTTAATGGTTCTAGGAATTCCAAATGTAGGAAAATCAACCTTTATCAACCGAATGATTAATAAAAATCAAGCTGAAACAGCAAACCGTCCCGGTGTTACAAAGGGACAACGCTGGTTAAAAATCGGAAATGATTTTGAGTTGCTGGATACTCCTGGAATTCTATGGCCAAAGTTTGAAAGTGAAGAAGTTGGGAATAAATTAGCTCTTACGGGTGCGATTAAAGATGCGCTCCTTCACATGGATGATATTGCACTTTTTGCTCTAAGTCAGTTTAAATTAGATTATCCAGAGTATTTGAAGAAAGCTTATCGTCTAATAGATAGCGATTTAGAACTTTCAAATGTTGATTTATTAATGTTAATTACAAAGAACTTAGGATATAAAGAAGACTATGAGAAGGCAAGTGAACGAATTGTGTTTGATATTCGTTCAGGAAAACTTGGTCGATATACATTAGACCAAGCGCCTATGTCGTTAACGGAGGAAGCATAATGGAAAAACGTTCCATCAAAGAAATTAAATTGATTCTTGAAGAAATTCAAACGTTGTCGGATGAGCGTTTAACAGAACTTCGAGTCGACGATCGTAAAGGAGTTCAAGATTTAATCGCAAAGTTTGAACGTCAATTCGCCAAAAAAGCAGAACGTGCTGCACACTTTGAGGAAATGCAAAGCTTTGAACGTGCAGCCAAACAAAAAGGCTATCGAATGATTGCAGGAATTGATGAAGTGGGTCGCGGCCCACTTGCTGGTCCAGTGGTAGCAGCTGCTGTCATTCTTCCTGAAGGTATGGAAGATATTGGTCTCGATGATTCTAAGAAGTTGAGCGCGAAAAAACGCGAAGAAATCTTTGAAATGATTAAAGAGCAAGCTGTTGCCATTGGTATCGGTATTGTCGATGCATTCACGATTGATAAAATTAATATTTATGAAGCTAGTAAAGTGGCGATGAAGCGAGCGATTGAATTATTGCCTGAACAGCCAGATTATTTATTAATTGATGCGATGAGATTGGATACAGGTATTCCAGAAGAAGGCATTATTAAAGGGGACGCGAAGAGCATCTCGATAGCTGCGGCAAGTATTGTTGCTAAAGAGGTAAGGGACCAAATGATGAAGGATTACGAACAACTGTATCCAGGTTATGGATTTGCACAAAATGCAGGATATGGTACGAAAGCACACATAGAAGGTCTTGAGAAATTAGGTCCGACGCCAATACATCGTATGACATTTGCACCTGTAAAAGAATATCAACAATAAAGTTCCAAAAATAAACTCTTTCTCGTAAATAGTTTTGAAAACTATTTACCGGAAGGAGTTTATTTATGTTATTAACAAAAAGAAAACTATTAATTGGAATAGCGATTAGTGAAACATTGAATAGTAAACAGTTTTATGAGTTATTTAAAAAAATGAATGATGATGTTTCTTTAGATCATCCATTTGTTTTAGGGGATGTAAAATTCAGCTTGCCCGAAGAAACTTCTAAATGGTTAGAGACATTTGATTGGTTAGCTTCTTTTGAAAAGATGAAAGTTGAAAAAGTAAAAGTATTGACCATTTTGGATGCTGTTTATCCAAGAAGGTTAAAAGAAATTTATTTACCTCCAATTGTTCTTTTCTATAAAGGAGAATTGTCTTTGTTAAATGAACGATTAGTCGCTTTAGTAGGTTCTAGAGAACATTCAAACTATGCAAAACAATGTACGAAAATCATTGTACAGGATTTAGTACAGAAGAAAATCGGAATTATTAGCGGTCTAGCTAAAGGAGTGGATTCTTTAGCACACCTTGAATGTTTGAAGGATGATGGGAAAACGATAGCGATTATAGGAAGTGGATTAGATGTTGTATATCCACCTGAAAATGCTAATCTCTATAAAGTAATAGGGGAAAAAGGTCTTATTATTTCTGAATATCCTTTAGGAAGTCGACCTTTGAAGTTTCATTTTCCTTACCGAAATCGCATCATAGCAGGGTTAAGCCATGGTGTTTGTGTAGTAGAAGCTAAAGAGAGAAGTGGAAGTCTAATTACTGCTAATATTGCCTTGAGTGAAAATAGAGAAGTATTTGCTATTCCTGGAAGTATTTTTTCATCACATTCAAAAGGAACTAATCAACTAATTGAAGCTGGAGCTTGTTTAGTTTCTAGCGCTGAAACTATTGATAAAAATCTACATTACTTTCCATAAAAAAACTATAAGAGATAATTTGTTGCCTTGACAAAAAGAATGTGTTTAGATATGATGACAAAAGACAATTTAAACAATCTCGCTAAATACAGGCTTTTTGCCTGATATTTTAATATTAGACAGAGTAATGATGGAAGGAGCCATTTAATGGTGAAGCAAAACTTAGTGATTGTAGAGTCTCCTACAAAAGCTAAAACCATTGAACGCTATTTGGGGAAAAATTTTAAAGTGGTCGCAAGTAAAGGTCACTTAAGAGATTTACCTAAGAGCAAAATGGGTGTAGATATTGAAAATAATTATGAACCTCATTATATTTCGATTCGAGGGAAGGGCGATTTAATTAAGTCTCTTAAAAAGGAAGCAGCCAAAGCAGATGCAGTTTATCTTGCAAGTGACCCGGATAGAGAAGGAGAAGCTATTTCTTGGCATTTAGCGCATTTATTAGGACTTGATTTAAACAAACCTATTCGAGTGGAGTTTAATGAGATTACAAAAGATGCAATTAAAGAAGCATTTAAGAATCCTAGAATGATTGACATGGATTTAGTTGATGCGCAACAAGCACGTCGTATTTTAGACCGCCTTGTGGGTTACACTTTATCTCCTATTTTATGGAAGAAAGTGAAAAAAGGATTGAGTGCTGGTCGTGTTCAAAGTATCGCGGTAAAATTAATTATTGATCGCGAAAACGAAATTAAAGCATTCGTTCCAGAAGAATACTGGACTCTTGAAGGACAATTCAAAAAAGAAAAGAAAGCTTTTGTAGCAAATTATTATGGTACAACTGCTGAGAAAGCGTCTTTAGATAAAGAAGCGACTGTTAAATCAGTTATGAACGAACTTTCTGAGAAGAAACCATTCAAAGTTACTAAAGTAACGAAGAAAGAACGTAGACGCAATCCTGCAGCTCCATTTACAACAAGTAGCTTGCAACAAGATGCGTCAAACCGCTTAAACTTCAGAACGCGAAAAACAATGATGGTAGCTCAACAACTTTATGAAGGGGTATCTCTTGGTCGTAGTGGTTCAGTTGGTTTGATTACGTATATGCGTACAGACTCAACTCGAATTTCAGCATCTGCCCAAAATGAGGCTTCTGAGTTCATTGAGAAAGAGTTTGGTAAAGATTACTGTCTTGCAACTAAACGCACTGTAAAGAATGCTGAAGGCGCTCAAGATGCTCACGAAGCGATTCGTCCTTCATCTGTTCTTCGTACACCGGATTCAATCGCAAGTTATTTAACGAAAGATCAATTAAAATTGTACACCTTAATTTGGTCTCGATTTGTTGCTAGTCAAATGTCTGCAGCTATCTATGACACTGTACAAGTAGACTTAGAACAAAACAATCATGTGTTTAAGGCAAATGGTTCTACAATTAAGTTTGCAGGTTATCAAAAGGTATATCAAGATAATGCAGAAGCGAAAAAAGGAAATGTCCTCCCTGAGATGAAGGTTGGGGATGAAGTTCAATTAGCAAAACTAAACCCTGAACAACATTTCACGCAACCACCTGCACGTTATTCTGAAGCTACTTTAATTAAAACATTAGAAGAAATCGGCGTTGGCCGTCCATCAACATATGCACCAACAATTGAAACAATCCAAAAACGATACTACGTTAAATTAGTTTCTAAACGTTTTGAACCAACGGAACTTGGATATGTTGTTCATCAAATCATCGAACAATACTTCCCAAATATTGTCGATACTCATTTTACGGCTTCTATGGAAGATAATCTTGACCTTGTAGAAGAAGGGGAAGAAGAGTGGGTACAAGTTATCGATAAGTTCTATCAACCTTTTAAAGTGGAAGTAGATAAAGCGGAAGTTGAAATCGAGAAAGTTCAAATTAAAGACGAACCAGCTGGATTTAACTGTGAAAAATGTGGCCATCCGATGGTGATTAAATTAGGTCGCTTTGGTAAATTCTACGCATGTAGTAATTTCCCAGAATGCCATCATACACAAGCCATCGTTAAAGATATTGGGATTACATGTCCAACTTGTGGTAAAGGCAAAGTGATTGAACGTAAATCAAAGAAAAATCGTATCTTCTATGGTTGTGATCGTTATCCTGAATGTGAATTTGTATCATGGGATAAACCAGTGGGACGTAATTGTCCAAAATGCGACCACTACTTAGTAGAGAAAACAGGTCGCGGTGGAAAACAAATTGCATGCAGTAATTGCGATTATAAAGAGGATGTTCAAAAATAAAGGAATGAGCACTTAGAAGAATCTAGGTGCTCTTTAATTTTGCTCTCTACAATAACTGTGCTTTAATTTAAGGACAGTGGTTTATTGACGTTCTTTTCAGAGGGCGATGTCTTTTATCCTGAATAGATGAACTCAGACCTGAGCGTTCGCCTTCGTATCCTGTTGTAGTTGAGCTCGCCATCGCAGAAATGGCGTGCGTTTCCCGAAATATCCTCACGGTCTCATAGTCCGTTACGGTATTCCGGTCCAACGTTCCATTTCTTGGCGCGATGTCTCGCATCCTGTTTAGTTGAACTCGGAAAAGCAGAAACGGCGTCCACTTCCCAAACCATACGCACATCGTTTTTAACGATGTTTGCGTTGGTTAGGTCCAGTGCTCCGTTTCTGAACGCTTTTCCTCATATCCTGTTTATTAAATTTGGTTTAATTGTCGGAAAAATTTTGACAATTCGGTTGAAAGAAAGTGCTTTCTATGCTAAAGTTTATATTAGGAGGAAGATAATGAAGAATGAAGTGCAAGATTTTTTAGCGTATTTAAAAGTTGAACGACGCTATTCACCTGAGACGATTCATGCGTATGAGCGTGATATTCGACATTTCTGCGATTACTTAACAGAAGTTCCAATTACGTCATGGAACGATGTATCTGTTGTTGATGTTCGAATCTATTTAGGAGTTTTACATCGTGAAAACTATAATCGTTCAAGCATTTCCCGCTTTCTTTCAAGTTTACGTTCTTTTTATCATTTCTTGGTAGAACGAAAAGGAGTAGAATCAAATCCTTTTGCGTCAGTCAGTTATAAAAAAGGAAAAATGCGTCTTCCAGAGTTTTTCTATGAAGATGAAATTGAAAAGTTTATCAATTCTATTGATGGAAATCAGTCTTTAGACCAACGTAATAAAGCTCTAGTCGAAGTACTATATGCTACAGGTATGCGTGTCAGTGAGTTAACGAATTTAACTCTTGAGCAATTAGACCTTGAAAATAGCATCATTTTAGTTATTGGTAAGGGATCAAAAGAAAGATATGTACCAATTGGAGATTTTGCTCGGACAGCTTTAGAAACTTATCTTGAAGAAGGACGAAGGGATCTTATGGCTAAAGAAAGGAAGGAGCATCTTTTCGTGTTTGTGAATCATTTAGGGGATCCACTTACAACTAATGGAGTTCGTTATATTTTAGAAAAAATAATTCAAGAAAGTGGACTAACTTTAAAGATTCATCCACATATGCTAAGACATACGTTTGCAACGCATTTGTTGAATAATGGTGCGGATATGAGAACAGTTCAGGAACTTTTAGGGCATGTAAGTCTTAGTTCAACTCAGATTTATACACATGTGACAAAAGAAGCTCTTCAACAAAATTACCAATTATATTTTCCAAGGTCTAAAGCTGGGAAGAACGAATTTGACGCTAGTGCCTTTAATAAGAATAACGGAGGAAAATCATGACTACAATTTGTGCAGTAAAAAAAGATAACCAAGTTGCTATGGCTGGTGACGGTCAAGTGACAATGGGTGAAAAAGTGATAATGAAGGGGACCGCTCGTAAAATCCGTCGTATTTTTGACAATCAAGTACTGGTGGGATTTGCAGGTGGTGTAGCAGATGCAATCACTTTAGAAGAAATGTTTGAAGATAAACTTAAACAATTCAAAGGGAACTTACAACGTGCAGCTATTGAAATGGCGAAACAATGGAGAAGTGACCGCGGTTTACAAAAATTAGAAGCGATGTTAATCGTAATGAATAAAGAACAAGTGTTACTCGTTTCAGGAACAGGAGAAGTCATTGAACCAGATGATGGTATTCTAACAATCGGTTCTGGTGGTAACTTCGCTTTATCAGCTGCTAGAGGTCTCCTAAGATTTGGGGATTCGAATTTAACAGCAGAAGATATTGCTCGTGAAAGTTTAAAAATCGCTTCAGAGATTGATATTTTTACAAATGATAATATCATTACTGAAACGTTGGCGTAAGGAAGTGGAAGTATGCAAGCAAATATTAGTAAAACACCTAGAGAAGTTGTATCTGAATTAGATCAATTCATCGTTGGGCAACAGGATGCAAAACGAGCGTTAGCGGTGGCTCTTCGAAATCGTTACCGTCGTCTATTATTAGATGAAGAAATGAAAAAGGAAGTCACTCCTAAAAATTTATTGATGATTGGTCCTACTGGGGTTGGTAAAACCGAATTGGCTCGTCGTCTTGCTAAATTAGTTGATGCACCATTTGCAAAAGTCGAAGCAACTAAATTTACCGAAGTGGGTTACGTCGGGCGTGATGTAGAATCGATGGTTCGTGATTTAGTTGAAAATGCGATTCAAATTGTAACTAAACTAAAACAAGAAGAAGTAAAACCACAAGCTTTTGATAAGGCTGTTAAAAAGCTTGCGAAGATTTTAAAACCTGGAATCATGAAGAAAGTATCGAACCCACAACAAGATTCACTCTTCAATATGTTCCAACAAATGGGCATTCAAAATCCTGGATTAGAACCTGAAATGAAGGAAGAAGTCACAGAAGAAATTGCTCAAAGTCGTCGTGATATTGAGCAACAATTAAGAAATGGAGTACTTGATTCAAAAGAAGTAACGATTGAATTAACAGAGAAACCAATGCGGATGGCAGGGGCTGGTAACCAAATGGAGCAAATGATGCAAATTCAATCCGTTCTTGATCAGATGACTCCTAAGAAGAAAATTAGCCGAACTGTGACAGTAAAAGAGGCTTTAGAACTATTAACAGAAGAAGAAGCCAATCATTTAATCAATCAAGAAGATATGCATGCAGAAGCTTTAAAACTGGCTGAAACTTCAGGAATTATCTTTATCGATGAAATTGATAAGATTGCTGCCAAAGGTCAAAACGGAGGGGAAGTCTCAAGGGAAGGAGTACAAAGAGATATTTTACCAATCGTTGAGGGGAGCCAAGTGAATACGAAATACGGCGTGATTAATACAGACCATATTTTGTTTATTGCTTCTGGGGCATTCCATGTGGCTAAACCAAGTGATTTAATGCCCGAGCTACAAGGGCGATTCCCAATTCGTGTTGAATTACAAGATTTATCAAAAGAAGATTTTGAACGCATTTTAATGGAACCTAAAAACGCATTATTAAAACAGTATAAGGCATTACTTGCTACAGAAAATGTGGAAGTCATTTTCACAAAAGAAGCTGTTTCAAAATTGGCTGAGATTGCTTTCGAAGTGAACAGTACAATGGAAAATATTGGTGCACGTCGTCTTCACACTATTTTAGAAACTGTATTAGAAGAATTATTGTTCGAAGCACCAACGATGCAAATGGGAAGCATTCAAATAACCGGACAATATGTAGAAAGTAAATTAAATGCGATTCGAGAGGATCAGGATTTAACTAAATACATTTTATAAAAAAGGAGAATATACTCATGCGTAAAGTTTTAGCTGATTTAAGGAAGATTAATGAAATTGTCCAGTATGATAATATTTGGAGAGATTCTGAAACAGCAGATTTACCATTTAATAAACTAACAAAAATTTTGGGAACTCTTTTGAAAGTTGATTTATATATCGCATCAAGCGATGGAAGATTGTTAGGTATTCATGATGAATTTCAGGTAAATAACGATCGTATGAAGGAGTATAAAAATAGTAGACAATTTCCAGATTTCTATATGGAAGGATTAACAGCTTTAAAATTCACGAAGGAAAATATACCAGTAACAGATGAACTAACGATTTTCCCAGTTGAATTACATGATAATTTCAAGAATGCAATGACCACAATCATTCCAATTTTTGCTTCAGGGATTCAATTAGGATTTGTAGTGATGGGGAAGGATGAAGAACCTTTTTCAACCGACGATCTTATTTTGGCTGAACATGCAGGAACAGTAATTGGAACAGAAATGTTACATTGGTATACAAGAAAAATTGAACAAGAGAAGAGGGAACAACAAAATGTTCATTTAGCTCTTAGTTCGTTATCTTATAGTGAATTAGAAGCCATTAAGGTGATTGTTCAATTGTTTGATGGCATGGATTTAAGATTCACTGCTTTAAAAATCGCGAAAGAGTATAATATTACTCGTACAGTAATTGTAAATGCTATTCGTAAACTTGAATCGGCGGGGATTATTGAAAGTCGCAGCCTTGGAACTAAAGGAACCTATATAAAAATAAAAAATCAAAATATCAAAAATTCCTTATTAGCTGAATTAAAACATTCATAAATTAGAGGCGATTACATGAATAACATTTCTTTAGAAAATAAATTTTTAAAGGTCAGAGTAAAACTTTTTGGGGCAGAACTAACTTCTGTATTTGATAAAGAGACCCATACGGAATATATGTATCAACCAGATGGAATTCATTGGAATAAACAATCTCCAATTTTGTTTCCAAATATTGGTGCTATTCGAAATAATTCTTTTTCCTACAAAGGAAATGATTACGAAGCTAGGAAACATGGTTTTGCTCGTGACTATGCGTTTAAGTTAGAGGATAATGGAAGTGATTTTGCCACTTTCTTACTCACGAATGAGATGATCGAGGAAAACTATCCTTTCGATTTTCAATTGCGTCTAAAATATACTTTAAATGGTCGTCAATTAGATATGAGTTATTTCGTTACTACCGAAAATTCTGAAATGTATTTTGCAATTGGTGGCCATCCAGCATTCCGTGTACCAATTGAAGAGGGTTTGTCGTTTGAAGATTATCGAATCCAATTAGATTCGGAAAGTTCGATTCATAAACTAGAATTAGAGATTCCATATCTTGCTTCGCTAGAAGGAATTTCGTATCCTGAAAGCGAATTTCAATTACACCATGATTTATTTACGAATGATGTATTATTATTTAAATCAAATTCCTCGCATTTTAAAGGTAAATTGTATTCTCCAAAAGGGAATAGAAGCGTTACCGTACTCTTAAACGGGATTGGGGCGTTAGGAGTATGGACTATGCCTGATGATTCTCCTTTTATTTGCTTTGAACCTTGGGATGGGTATCCAGACTTGGCGAATAATTTTACGCAGAATTTAGAAGAAAAAAAGAATGTCTTGCGAATCACAAACAAGACACCTTATCAATCTACAGCAAGCTTTATTTTCGAGTAAACGAAAAGACACTAAGTGATTACTTAGTGTCTTTATTTTTTTGTTCCCAAGGCATTGGAACTTTATTTTCCGTTCCATTTAAAATTCTTTGGATATTAGAACGGTGTCGATAAATGATAAAAATATTAATTGCAAGTGCAAAAAGTGTTAGTGTCCAATCATTGAATAGTAACGAAAGGAATACTCCCAAAGTGATAGTAACCATAGCAGTAAGGCTAACCATTCGTGTAATTGCAAGTAATACTAAGAAAATGATAAGTCCATATAAAAGTAACAATGGTTGGTAAGCCAAAATCATTCCAGCAAAAGTAGCAACCGCTTTTCCTCCTTTGAATGAAGCAAAAATGGGGAAAGTGTGACCAATAACTGCAAATGAGGCAATCCATAATGGAGAAATATCAGGTTGCTTAAATATAGTTAAAGCAAGAATCATTGCTAAGAATCCTTTAAAGATATCACAGAATAATACTAAAGAACCCGCTTTTTTCCCTAAAACACGAAATGCATTTGTTGACCCTAAATTTCCACTTCCAAATTGGCGAATATCTTTTTTAAAGAAATACTGCCCAACCCATAATCCAGATGGAATCGAACCAAGTAAGTATGCCACCATGGCACCAATTATAAATGTAAATGACATTTGTTTGACTTCTCCTTTTAAAAACAGTCTAGAAACAGTTTAACACAAAAACATTTTAACTTACAATTCTAATAAGAAATGTTATTATAACGCTATTTATGGAGGGTATTCTTGCGAAAATATTTAAAAACAAGTATTATAGATGGGATGATGAAAAAAGGAGAGTATTAAATGAGCAAAGTGACGAATCAGTATAATGATGATGCGATTCAAGTTTTAGAAGGTCTTGAAGCTGTTCGTAAACGTCCTGGGATGTATATTGGATCAACTGATCATCGTGGACTTCATCACTTAGCGTATGAAATTGTTGATAATGCAGTTGATGAGGCATTATCAGGTTACGCTACAAAAATTGAAGTAACAATTCATAAAGATCAATCACTTTCAGTAAAAGATAATGGTCGTGGAATGCCCACTGGGAAACATGCCTCTGGAATTCCCACAATTCAAGTTATCTTTACTGTATTACATGCTGGTGGTAAATTCGGTCAAGGTGGATATAAGACATCAGGTGGTCTTCACGGTGTTGGGGCATCTGTTGTTAATGCATTATCAGATTGGTTAGCCGTAGAAGTTTTACGAGATGGAACATTATACAAACAATCGTTTAAAAATGGTGGTGAACCAGTCGGGACCGTTAAAAAAGAAAAAACGAGTCGTCGTGGATCAGGGACAACAGTAACATTTTCACCAAGTGATAAGACTTTTTCAACAACGAATTGGTCTTATGAGACTTTGGCAGAACGTTTAAGAGAATCCGCGTTCTTATTAAAAGGACTTACAATCGTTCTTACAGATGAACGTACTGGGGAATCAGAAACGTTTCATTATGAAGAAGGAATTCGAGATTTCATTCAATATTTAAATGAAGAAAAAGATACATTATCTCCAGTAGTTGATTTTGACAGCACAGTGGATGGTGTTGAAACCGAATTTGCATTCCAATATAACGATGGCTATTCAGAAACGATTTTATCTTTTGTAAATAACGTTCGTACAAAAGACGGTGGAACTCATGAAGTGGGAATGAAGAGTGCCTTAACAAAAGCGTTCAACGAATATGCAAGAAAAATTGGTCTTTTAAAAGAGAAAGATAAAAACCTTGAGGGTAGCGACGTCCGTGAAGGATTAACTGCTATCATTTCGCTCCGTATTCCTGAAGAGATTCTTCAATTTGAAGGACAAACGAAAGATAAATTAGGTACACCTGTTGCACGTGGGATTGTGGATAATACAATTTCTGAACAATTAGGTTTCTTCTTAACGGAGAATGGGGAAATTGCGCAAGAATTAATCCGTAAAGCGATTAAAGCTCGTGAAGCTCGTGAAGCGAGTCGTAAAGCTCGTGAAGAGAGCCGTAATGGTAAGAAGGGCAAGAAGAAAGAAACGCTTCTTTCTGGTAAATTAACGCCTGCGCAAAGCAAGAACCCTAAGAAGAACGAACTCTACTTAGTAGAGGGGGACTCTGCCGGTGGTTCTGCTAAACAAGGTCGTGATCGTAAGTTCCAAGCGATTCTTCCATTACGTGGTAAAGTAATCAATACAGAAAAAGCATCGATTTCAGACATTCTTAAGAACGAAGAAATCAATACGATTATTTATACAATTGGTGCTGGTGTTGGTAGTGACTTCAAGATTGAAGATTGTAACTATGACAAGATTGTCATTATGACCGATGCGGATACTGATGGGGCACATATTCAAGTCTTGCTGTTAACATTTTTCTATCGTTATATGAAACCATTGATTGAAGCAGGAAAAGTTTATCTTGCATTACCACCTTTATATAAGATTTCTAAAGGAACTGGTAAAAAACAAGTCGTTGAGTATGCGTGGACAGAAAAAGAACTTGAAGAAAAAACTAAACTAGTCGGAAAAGGCTACTTATTACAACGTTATAAAGGTCTTGGGGAAATGAATGCAGACCAATTATGGGATACTACAATGAACCCAGATACAAGAACCTTAATTCGAGTTGTAATCGATGATAAAGCACAAGCAGAACGTCGTGTCAGCACATTGATGGGGAATAAAGTTGAACCTCGTCGTAAATGGATTGAACGTCATGTTGAGTTTGGGTTAGAAGAAGATAAAAGTATTCTAGAATCGGACGTAAACGCGATTAGCACAACCGCTAGCGCGAAAAAAGAGGAAAAGAAACCATCAGTTAAGAAAAATGAAACAACGATCGATCATGTAGAACAATTGTCGTTATTAGGAGAGGAGGAATAGTATGAGTCAAATTCAAGACATTCAAGAATTGAATCTTGAAGATGTAATGGGTGACCGATTTGGACGTTATTCAAAATACATTATCCAAGACCGTGCTCTTCCTGATATTCGTGATGGTTTAAAACCAGTACAACGTCGTATTTTATATGCGATGTCGATCGATGGAAATACAAGTGATAAACAATTCCGTAAATCAGCCAAAACAGTCGGGAACGTAATTGGTAATTTCCACCCACACGGCGACTCATCAGTATATGAAGCGATGGTTCGTATGAGTCAGGACTGGAAACTCCGCGATGTACTAATTGAAATGCACGGGAATAACGGTAGTATGGACGGAGACCCTGCTGCTGCGATGCGTTACACGGAAGCTCGTCTTTCTAAAATTTCAGAAGAATTGTTACGTGATTTAGATAAAGAAACAGTAGAATTTGTTTTAAACTTTGATGATACAGAAGAAGAACCAACTGTACTTCCTGCGCGTTATCCAAATCTTCTTGTAAACGGAGCAACAGGGATATCAGCAGGTTATGCCACAGAAATTCCTACTCATAACTTAGGTGAGGTCATTGATGCTACCATTCATGCGATCGACCATCCTAAGGCAACAGTAAAAGAACTCATGCAGTTTGTGAAAGGTCCGGATTTTCCTACAGGAGGAATTATTCAAGGACTTGAAGAGTTGGAACAAGCGTATGAAACTGGACGCGGTAAAGTAGTGATTCGTTCGAAAACGAAAATCGAACCGATTAAAGGTGGAAAATCGCAAATCATTATTTCAGAGATTCCTTATGAAGTAAACAAAGCTTTACTAGTAAAGAAAATTGATGAAATTCGCTTGAATAAGAAGATTGACGGGATTGCTGAAGTAAGGGATGAATCTGACCGTACAGGGCTTCAAATCGTTGTTGAATTGAAGAAGGAAGCCAATGCAGAAGGGATTCTAAACTACTTATTGAAGAATACAGATTTACAAGTGAACTATAACTTCAATATGGTCGCTATCGATGAGCGTCGTCCAGTACAAGTAGGATTAAAAACAATTCTAACTTCGTATATCAACTTCCAAAAAGAAGTGATTACGAGACGTACGCAATATGATTTGAAGAAGGCTCAAGATCGTCTTCATATCGTTGATGGTTTGATGAAGGCTTTATCGATTTTAGATGAAGTCATCGCATTAATCCGTAACAGTAAAGACAAGAAACATGCAAAAGAACGTTTGGTGGAGACGTATGACTTCACAATGATCCAAGCAGAAGCGATTGTAAGCTTACAATTGTATCGTTTAACGAATACGGATATTACAATTCTTCAAAATGAAAAACTCGATTTAAATGAGCAAATCGCAACGTTCTTAAGTATCTTAAAATCTGAAAAAACTCTTCTTCAAGTAATGAAGAGTGAACTTCGTGATTTAAAGAAGAAGTACGCAACTCCTCGTTTAACGCAAATTCAAGCTGAAATTGAAGAGATTAAGATTGAAACTGAAGTGTTAGTCGCTGAAGAAGAAGTCTATGTTGTCGCTACAAAACAAGGGTACTATAAACGTGTTAGCCCACGTTCATTTGCTTCAAGCGCTCCAGAAGAAAACGGGATGCGTGAAGGAGACGAAGTCATTCTTTGTCAAAAAGCTTCAACGTTAGACAACTTAATTCTATTTACTTCAAAAGGAAATTACTTACACTTACCAGTGCATGAAATTCCGGAAGCGAAATGGAAAGATGTGGGGAACCATTTAAGTCAATCCATTTCTTTAGGTAGCAACGAAGTCATTCTAACTGGATTCGTCAAAGCTAAAGATAGTGATGAGTCTTATAAAGATTGGACGGCTGTCTTCTTTACAAAAGATGGTTTAGTAAAACAAACCTTATTTAATGAGTTTAATACTTACCGTGGATATAAAACTCGTACAAGTAATGCAATGAAACTAAAGACTACAACGGATGAAGTAGTTAAAGTAGTTGTTACAAATCCAGAAGGCTTAGAAGTATTTATCGTAACGCACTGCGGATTTGGCTTACGTTATGAATTAAGCGAAATTCCAGTCGTTGGTACTGTTGCCAGCGGTGTGAAAGCAATTAACCTTCGTAAAGAAGACTTTGTTGCTGGAGCGATGGTTTACTCGTTAGAACATAAAGTTGTTTCTTCTTTCCTTACAACACAACGTGGGGCAGTTAAACGATTTAATGTATTAGAAATTTCAATGCTCACACGTGCAAAACGTGGATTGATGGTTTTACGTGAATTGAAGACAAAACCTCATCGTGTCGTATTCATGGATGGAGAAATCACTTCAAACAATGAATACACAATCGTTGCCGGAAATGGCGAAACAAAAGTCGTCAGACCAATGGATTTAACACTTGTAGATCGTACAAGTAATGGATCTGCGCTTCTAGGGGATAACGATCAAGAAGTAAAGGCTGTTTTAGCAAACTTTGATTACAGTTCATTGAAAGAACAATAAACATTATAAAAAGGACTTGCCAATTAATTGGCAAGTCCTTTTAGTTTAGAAATTTATTTCAGTTGAATATTGAGAAACAGCATTCCAAAGCAGGTATTCTGTTACTCCAGCTTCATTTAGTGCTTGAATTTCTTTACTGATAACATCTGCCGTGTAGAGTTGATAATTTCCTTTACCAAGAAAATCTGCTGTGAAAGCTTGAATCCATGGCCTTGAGATTGGGGAAGGGTTTAATGTCTTAATATAACCTTTTTCAATTACCATATATCTTTTAACGATTTCATAAGGGTCTTTATCAGGATCTTTTACTCCTAAAGCATAATTGACCCAGTGGCTTGGAAAAATCATTGGAGAAACAACATCCACTTTATCGGCAATATTGACAAATTTTTGTCCAATACCACCGATTTTAGATTCAGTAATAGCATGCGCTAAAATATCAGCTGATAAATGAACACCATATGGTTGAAGTTTCTCACGAATATAAGTTACAAAGTCTGTGATAGCAGCAATACGTGCTTCATCATCATTTTTGATATGTGCATAATCACCTTTGTCAAAGACTAAATCATCTGAAACAGTCTCAAATCCAAGAGGAAAACGAACATAATCAAGTTGGATATCTTTAAATCCAGCTTTAGCAGCTCCAATAGCTATCTCTGCGATATATTCCCAATTTGATTTTATAAATGGATTTAGAAAAGTTTCTCCTTCGTCCGTATACCAAAGTTGTCCCAATGCATTCTTAAATGATAAATTAGGATTTTCTTTAGGGATGAAACGATCACCGAAACACACAATTCTTGCAATCGGATAAATTTGTTCTTTTTCTAAGCGCTTTAGAAGAGCAGTAGTATCTGGAACTTCATTTACAGTATGATTCTTAATAGTCTCATTTGTAGTTTCAAGAGGCATTGTAATTTTCCCGTATCCATCTCTAACATCTATTACAAGAGAGTTAATCGGAGTTGATTTTACGAACTGAATCATATTTTCTAACTCTTTACCTTTAGCTCTAAAGGCCTGTAAATAAACTCCTTTAACGCCATCAGCAGGATATGGGATGGATATCCCTGAGTCATAAATTCTTTCTTGGGGAATATTAACAGGAACACGAAGTAAACTATTACTTCTAAGATTCAACTTACTTTCTGCAGCTTCCTGGGCACTTGCATTGTTATTAGAAACAAATAAAGTACTAAGAGACATCGCACAAGCAAAACCTGAAATTAAAAATCTTTTTTTCATAAGGATTATTCACCCTTTCCATTTGATAGACGAGCTTTCAAAATTCGAATTGGTCTATCTAGTTCACTAATTGGTGAATTGATAGATTCAATGATTTGTTGACGCTGATTGGCAGAATTATTAACTGTAATAATCATTGATTTCAATTCATCATTCGTTTGTTTTAAACCAGCTATACTAACAAAGAATTCAGCTTCTTTTTCAAGTTGTTTTTGAGAAAGTTCATAATAGTTTTTAAGTTGAGAAACTATCGATTGAAGATTAGAAACAACTATTTGAGTTTCAGCAGATGGTAAATTTTTATCCTTTAAATTACTTAGTTTGGCCACATCATCGGATAATACTTTTAGTGATTTTTGCATAGACTTCAACAATTGTTGACGTTCTTTTATGTTGGTGAATACTTTACCCGTTTTCTTGGAATAATTCTTCATCATGTAATCTTCTTGGATATCAGCTTCCCAATCTGATTGAAGAGAAATTTCTAAAGATTGAATGTCATTTAATTGTTGGACGACAACAGGTAAGGTATCTTGTACTTCTTGAACAGTAGATTCGGCACTTTTCTTTGTATTACCGCAAGCTCCTAAAAATAAGAACCCAGCGCTAATCAAGAATACCTTGGCTGCGATTTTATTCATATTACACTCCTTTAACAGTAATGCGTTTTCTTGTTGATATTATACGTGTATTTTGTTGTTTTTTCAATCTTTTGACTGATTTTTAGGACTTTATCACCATTTTTAGTTAAATTTTAACCGTTTTTACCCCTTGAGTGGAAAAAGTATTTCGATTTAACATCATTTTCAGTTCGTTGACTAAAACTTGACTTCTTTGTACAATACTATTATTGAAAAGAAATGGAGAATCAATATGTTTTTATATTTAATGTTAAGCGCGGTACTAATTATTGCAGATCAACTAGTAAAATTATGGATTGTAAACAACTTTAACTTGCATGATGGAATGCAGTTTATTAATGGAATTGTGAGCTTATTATACGTTCGAAATACAGGAGCAGCTTGGGGGATGTTCGAAGGTAAGATGTTTTTCTTTTATGTAATCACTGCAGTAGCAGTTGTAACACTTTTATATTTAATGTTTAAAGAAAAAAGAAAATCAAAATTTTTATTAATAGCATACTCTTTAATTTTGGCTGGAGCTGTAGGAAACTTTATCGATCGTATTCGATTAGGATATGTTGTCGATATGTTTAAGTTCGAATTTATTGATTTTCCAATCTTTAATGTTGCAGACATTTGTTTAACCTTCGGAGTAATTTTCTTGTTCTATTATGTTATTTTTAAAGAACAATCAAAATAGGAGAGCACTATGACATCAGTATTTAAAAAATTAAAACTTGAGTTAGAAAAGACTGAACGATTAGACAAAGTGTTAACTGTCGAGCTTGGTCTAAGTAGAAGCACCATTCAAAGCTGGCTAAAATCAGGGCTTATTTCAGTTAACGGCGAAGTCGTGAAATCAAATTATAAAGCACAATCTGGGGATGAAGTTACAATTCTTCAAAAAGAGGAAGAAGCTATTACGATTCAACCAGAAAATATTCCACTAGATATCGTTTTTGAAGATGATTCAATAATTGTAGTTAATAAACCAAGTGGTATGGTTGTTCATCCGTCTAAAGGACATTATAGTGGAACGCTAGTAAACGCATTGTTATATCATTCAAATAGCTTATCAGATAGCACGAGCGAAGAAATCTATCGTCCAGGATTAGTCCATCGCATTGATAAAGATACAAGTGGTTTATTAGTCATTGCTAAAAATAATGATGTACACAAAAGATTGGCTGAGCAGATTGCTGAAAATAAGATGAATCGTGAGTATATTGCGATTGTAGATGGGCACTTTGCACACGAAACGGGTGTTGTTGATGCACCTTTATCTCGTCATCAAACGAACCGTTTAAAAAGAGTCGTGGAAAAAGGGGGAAAGAATGCGATTACGCATTTCGAAGTTTTAGATTCTTTTTCAGACTATTCACTCGTTTCTTGTCGCCTGGAAACAGGACGAACACATCAAATTAGAGCCCATATGGAATTTATTAAACATCCGATTATAAATGATCCTTTGTATCATCCAAAAGGAAAAAACGCAACAGAATTTGGTCAATTTCTGCACGCAAGAACACTTAGCTTCACTCATCCAGTAACTGGAGAAACGCTAAACTTCGAAGTGGAACCACCAAAAGAGTTCGCGGAGTTTATTCAATTGAATAAAGGCCACTTTGAAGAATAGAGGTGAAAGTAATGAAACAAGTCAGAATTATGGATGAAGGTGCTATTAGTAGAGCATTAACCAGAATTTCATATGAAATTATAGAGCAACAAAAAGACGTTTCCAATTTAGTGATGATTGGTATTAAAACAAGAGGAATCACTTTAGCAAAACGCATCGCTGAGAAAATCTCTACTTTAGAAAAGATTAAAGTACCTGTTGGCGAAATAGATATCACATTATACCGAGATGATCGTCATGATATCGAGAATGAAGAGTCACCTGTATTAAATGGAACTTCTATACCTTTTAATATCAAAGGAAAACAAGTGGTCTTAGTGGATGATGTTTTGTTTACAGGAAGAACCGTAAGAGCTGCCTTAGATGCAATTATGGATATCGACAGACCTAAGCGAATCAGTTTAGCAATTCTTATCGATCGAGGTCATAGAGAACTTCCAATTCGTCCAGATTTCATCGGGAAAAATGTACCCACTTCTTTAGAGGAAGTTATCCATGTTCGTTTACTGGAGGATGACGCTTCGGAAGAGGTCATTATTGAAAATTAGTATTATTATTACCTTCTCATTATTGAGAAGGTATTTTTATTTTATAATCTTAAACAATCAAAACAGATATTTTCGCAGTATTCATAATATAATTTCATGAATTCTTCCTATATACATAACCATATTGCTTATTTCCAAACGTTCGTAAAGTAAACGCAAACAATCATAAAACTGATTATTCGATTACTTGTTTGTAAACGGTTGTAACCAAAAAATCTTTATACTATACTAATACCATAAAATGGTACCGTAACTTTTTAAATGATCATTTTCGTAAGACGTTATGATTTTATGATTGTTTAAAGCAAGACAGAAAAGGAGAATGACAATATGGCAATTCCTAATTTACAAGTTGCTTTAGACCACAATCGTATTGAAGATGCATTAAAAGATGCTCTTGCGGTTGGAAACGAAGTAGACATTATTGAAGCAGGAACGATTTTACTTTTAAATGAAGGAGATAAAGCGATTAAATGCTTACGTAGTGCTTTTCCTGATAAAGTAATCATTGCTGATACAAAATGTGCTGATGCTGGTACAACTGTTGCTAAAAATGTTGCCCTTGCTGGAGCAGACTGGATGACAGTTATTTGCTGTGCAACTATCCCAACAATGGAAGCAGCTAACAAAGAAGTGAAATCTCTTCAAGTTGAGTTATATGGAGATTGGACATTCGAACAAGCACAACAATGGAGAGACGCTGGTATCGATCAAGCAATCTTCCACCAAAGCCGCGACGCTCTATTTGCAGGAGCTACTTGGACTGAATCTGATTTAAACAAAATCCGTCGTTTAATCGACATGGGATTCAAAGTTTCAGCAACAGGTGGATTAACAAAAGACACATTAAAAGTGTTTGAAGGAATTCCAATTTACACATTCATCGCAGGACGTGGAATCTACGCTACTGAAAATCCAGCGCAATCTGCTCGTGAATTTAAAGAAGAAATCAAACGTATTTGGGGATAATCCCAAGGAGGAATAATAATGGCAAATATCAAAGATGTAACAAAAGAATCTTGGATTTTATCAACTTTCCCAGAATGGGGAACTTGGTTAAACGAAGAAATCGAACGCGAAGAAGTGAAACCTGGAACATTCGCTATGTGGTGGTTAGGATGTACTGGTATCTGGTTAAAATCAGAAAAAAATACTAACATCTTATGCGACTTATGGTGTGGAACTGGTAAACGTAGCCACGGCAACGGAAAAATGAAAACTGGTCACCAAATGCAACGTATGAGTGGTTGCCAAAACTTACAACCAAACTTACGTACACAACCATTCGTAATCGATCCATTCGAAGTGAAAAATGTTGATGCTTTGGTAGTAACTCATATTCACTCAGATCACTTAGACATTAATACAGCTGCAGCAGTTGCTAATAACTGTCCAGAAGCTAAATTCGTAGGGCCACAAGAAGTAGTAAACACTTGGTTAGGTTGGGGAGTTCCAGCTGAACGTACAATCGTTGTACACCCAGGAGACTCTGTTAAAATCAAAGATATCGAAATCGTTGCTTTAGAAGCATTTGACCGTACAGCTTTAGTAACTGCTAAAGAGGGGGAAGTTCTTAAAGGTAAAATGCCTCAAGACATGGACGAAATCGCTGTTAACTACTTATTCAAAACAAGTGGTGGTAACTTGTATCACGCAGGAGATTCTCACTACTCAAACATGTTTGCAAAACATGGGAACGAACATGAAATTGATGTGTGCTTAGGTGCTTACGGTGAAAACCCTCGTGGTATCACTGATAAAGTGACTTCAGTTGATATGTTACGTATGGCTGAATCATTAAATGCGAAAGTTGTTATCCCAGTTCACTATGACATTTGGGCGAACTTCCAAGCAGATCCAAAAGAAATTACAGAAATTTGGAAATTCAAGAAAGATCGCCTAGAATACAAATTTAAACCATTCATCTGGCAAGTAGGTGGTAAATATACTTACCCAACAGACAAAGATAAATTAGAATTTAACTTCTACCGTGGATTTGACGATGTATTCTCAGTTGAGAATGACGTACCATTCCCATCATTCTTATAATATTGTCATTAACAAATTTGGAGAGCCTAGAGCTTAACCCACTCTAGGCTTTATCAAAGTGAAATAATGAATACGATTTCTTAATAACAAAAGGAGGAACATATGTTAAAAGAAATTATTGAAAACGAACGCTTTTCGTTCCAAAAAGGTACTTTATCATGGGAAGAAGCAATTAAAGCTGCATGTCAACCTTTATTAGAGCAAAAGATTATTGACCCTGAATACCCGGGTTATATTATTAGTAATGTTCATGAATTTGGACCTTACATTGTAATTGCTCCAGAAATCTGTATCCCTCATGCTCAAGAAGGTAAAGGGGTAAATGATACCGCCGTAGCATTTATGAACGTTGAAGAAGCTGTGGACTTTGGACCAGGTGCTGACTACAAACCACGTTTATTCTTCGTATTAGCATCAACTAATAATGAAAAACACTTAAATAACTTATCTGAGTTAGTTACATTATTAGATGATGAATCTGTTATCAAAGCGTTTGTTGAAGCGCGCTCAAAAGAGGATTTAGAAAAAATTTTAAAAGGAATAGGTGAATAATAATGGAATTTTTATTCAGTTTTTGGCAATTCTTCTACACTAACATTTTCACTAAACCACAATACTTCGTTGGTTTAATCGTATTAGTTGGTTACTTACTATTAGGTCGTAAATGGTATGACGCATTAGCAGGTTTTATTAAAGCAGTAGTTGGTTACATGATCTTAAACGTAGCCGCTGGTGGATTAGTTTCAAACTTCCGTCCAGTATTAGCAGCATTAGGAGACCGTTTTGGATTACAAGCTGCCGTAATTGACCCATACTTTGGTCAAGCTGCTGCAGAAGCTGCATTAAAAACAGCTGGTCATGCAACAGGTTTAACAGTACAGGTATTATTAGTTGCGTTCTTAACGAACTTAGTTTTAGTTATCTTCCGTAAATTAACTAAAGTTCGTACAGTATTCATCACTGGTCACATCATGGTTCAACAATCTGCTACAGCAACTTGGTTAATGGCTTTAGCTTTAGGAGATAACGTAAACCAATTACAATTTGTAGTATTATTAGGTATTGTATTAGGTGTATATTGGGCAGTAGCTGCAAATTTAACAGTAGAAGCTACTCAAGAATTAACAGAAGGCGGCGGATTTGCAATTGGTCACCAACAAATGTTTGGGGTTTGGCTAGTTGACAAATTAGCTCCTAAATTCTCAGGTAAAAACGACAAGAAGATTGAAGACTTAGAATTACCAGGTTTCTTATCAATCTTCAAAGAATCAATCGTTGCAACATCAATCTTAATGATCGTGTTCTTTGGTGCAATCTTATTAGTATTAGGTAAAGATTACTTAGTAAGTGTTAACGGTAAAGAATTAGTAGTAGCTGCTTCTAAATTCAAAATGACTTCATTAAAAGAAACAGACAACTTCTTCTTCTACATTTTACAAACAGCATTAACATTCACTGTTTATGTTCAAATCTTACAATTAGGGGTTCGTTTATTCGTTGCTGAGTTATCAGAAGCGTTCCAAGGTATCTCTAACAAATTATTACCAGGTTCTATGCCAGCGGTTGACTGTGCCGCAGTTTACGGATTTGGTTCTCCAAACGCTGTAACAGTTGGTTTCTTATTCGGGGTATTAGGACAAATCGTAGCAATCTTAGGATTAATCGTATTCAAATCTCCAGTATTAATCATCACTGGATTCGTACCAGTATTCTTCGACAACGCTACATTCGCAGTATACGCTAACCATAAAGGTGGTTTACGTGCTGCTTCAATCTTGACATTCTTATCAGGTGTGATCCAAGTATTAGGTGGAGCAATTGCCGCAGGTGCATTTGGTTTAGCTGCATACGGTGGATGGCATGGTAACTTTGACTGGGATACAGTTTGGGTTGGATTCGGATTCTTAATGCAAAACTTCCAATACATTGGTTTAGGTATCGTATTATTAATATTATTAGTAATCCCTCAATTACAATACAGCAAAAACAAAGAACATTACTTCACTATTGCTGAAGACTATGAAACATACTTAGAGTCTAAGCAAAACTAATTTAATTAAGTAAAAGAATATAGTAAAATTAGGGTATCGGGTAGTGTTTTCTATCCGATACTCTAACAATATAAGGAGATGTAAATTATGAAAGTATTAGCAGCATGTGGAAGCGGAATGGGCTCAAGCCAAATCATCAAAATGAAATTAACAAACGTATTCAGAAAATTAGATATTCCATTGGAAATTCATCACTGTGCCGTTTCTGAAGCAAAATCTTCAGCTAAAGGCTATGATATGGTTGTTATCTCATCAGCTTTATTAGAAGTATTTGATGGTTTAGATTTACCAAACACTAAAATTGTAGGTTTACAAAACTTATTATCTGAAAAAGAAATGACTGAAAAAATTTCAGAAGCTTTAGGACTATAAGAGAGGTTCTATAATGGCATACGAACAATTAAAACAACGTGTATTTGAAGCAAACTTAGAATTACCTAAACATGGATTAGTGATTTTTACATGGGGGAACGTGTCAGAATACGACCGCGAAGCAGGAGTTATTGCAATCAAACCTTCTGGTGTAGACTATGACAAACTAACTGCTGACGATATCGTTATTGTGGATATTGACGGAAATAAAGTAGAAGGAGCTCTAAAACCTTCTTCTGACTTAGATACTCACTTAGAAATTTATCGTAATTTTAAAGATGTAAATGGGGTAGTGCATACTCACTCTCTATGGGCAACTACAATGGCTCAACAAGGACAAGAAATTCCTGCATTTGGTACAACACAAGGGGACTACTTCTACGGAACTATTCCATGCACTCGTGAAATGACAGAAGCCGAAATTAAAGGTGCTTATGAGTTAGAAACAGGTAAAGTGATCGTTGAGACTTTCCAAGATAAAGATCCAAATGCGATTCCAGCTGTTTTAGTATTTAACCATGGACCATTTGCATGGGGTAAAGACGCAATGGATGCAGTACACAATATCACTGTATTAGAATACGTTGCAAACATGGCTTGGCATAACCTTGCTTTAAATCCTGGTATGAAGCCAATGTCACAAACAATTTTAGATAAACACTATTTAAGAAAACATGGAGCGAATGCTTACTATGGACAATAAAAAGTTTTATGAACTTGGTTTGTATGAAAAATCAATGCCAAACACACTTAGTTTTAGAGAAAAGTTAGAAACAGTTAAAGCAACTGGATTTGATTTTTTAGAAATCAGTATCGATGAAACTGATGAAAAATTAAGTCGTTTAGAATGGAAAAAAGAAGAACGCCAACAATTAGTAAATGATATGATTGAAACTGGTGTTCCAATTCGTTCAATGTGCTTAAGTGGCCACCGTAAATATCCATTTGGTTCCCACGACGAAGCTACTCGCACACGTAGCTTGGAAATCATGGAAAAAGCGATTCAACTAGCAGACGATTTAGGTGTTCGTGTGATTCAATTAGCTGGATACGATGTTTACTATGAAGAAGGAGATGCGGTAACACTTGATTACTTCATTCAAAACCTTAAGAAAGCTACTGAAATGGCTTCTCAAAAGGGAATTCTTCTAGGGTTTGAAACAATGGAAACGTCGTTTATGAACACTGTAGAAAAGTCAATGCGTTTTGTTGAATTAGTGAACTCTCCATACTTACAAGTATATCCAGACTCAGGTAACTTAATGAACGCATCATTAGAACCTGGTGCGAAAAATGTCTATGAAGATATCGAATTAGGAAGAGGGCATATTGTTGCAGCTCACTTAAAAGAAACAATCCCTGGACATTACCGTGAAATTCCTTTTGGTACTGGCCAAATCGATTTCAAACGTATGGTTGATACTTTCTTGTCAATCGGAGTAAATCGATTCACTGGTGAATTCTGGTATGTAGGTCAAGAAAATTGGTTAGAGGATATTAAATTCGCAAATAAGTTTTTGAGATCTTATTTTCCAAATAAATAGTTAAAAAGAAACCTTCCTTTGCTAGGAAGGTTTCTTTTTTACCTTAATTAACGAACGTTCGTTTTTTATAGTTCGTAAATTACGCGTTTTCATAGAATGATATTTAAAAATAATTCGAAAATAGTAAGAAAAAACTTTATTTTTAATCGTTTTTTTGTTGCAATTTACGTATGTGTCTTGTATGATAGTAAGAGGGTTAAGAAAATCTTAATTTCTAATAACAAAACGTATCTTAGGAGGATATATTTTTATGAAAAAGTCTTTTTGGTCTAAATTAGCAATTGGGTTATCATCATTAGCTTTATTAGCAGGATGTTCTAGTAATTCAGGTTCTGACACAAATCAAAGTCAAAGTCAAAACGCTTCGAAAACAATCGAAAGTTTAAAAATAGCATTTGTACCATCTCGTGATCCTGAAACAATTGTGACAACAACAGAACCATTAAAAGAACTATTAAAGAAAGAATTAGCGAAAGAAGGCTACGATGTTAAAAATGTAGATATCTCTGTAGGTACAAGTTTTGACGCTGTAGGTGAAGCATTAGCATCAGGTAGTGCAGATATTGGATTCTTACCTGGTGGGACTTATGTTTTGTACGACAAAGAAGTAGATGTATTATTAACGGCTACTCGTGATAATTTATTAAAAGATTCTACTAATCCAAAAGAGTGGAATGATGGAAAAGAAACAGGTCGTGGTACTGAACAAGCTACATCCTATAAAGGGTTAATTATTGCAGGTCCAACTGAAAAAGGGAAAGAATTGGCTGCAAAAATCAATAGTGGTCAGGAATTAACTTGGGAAGAGTTAAATTCTGCTAAATGGGGAGTTTTAGGAACTTCATCATCATCAGGTTATATTTACCCAACGTTATGGTTACAAGAAAAATATGGTAAAGGTATTTCTGATTTTCAAAACGTTGTTCAATCAGACTCTTATGCAAGCTCTGCAGCGCGTTTAGCTTCTGGTCAAATTGATATCATGGTTGGATATGCTGACGTTCGTAATGATTATGCTAAAAAATGGACAAGTGATTATGGCCGTTCAGAAGATATCTTCAAAGAAACCAATGTTATCGGTGTAACACCAGATATTTACAATGACACAATTTCAGTAAGTAAATCTTCTCAAATCGTTGACGAGGCATTTAAAGAAGCTTTCGCTAACGCGATGATCAATATCGCTAAAACAAATGAAGGTAAAGAAATTATCAAAATTTACTCTCATAAAGGTTATAAGAAAGCTAATTCAAGTGACTACGATAAAGAACGTGAAGCACAAAAATTACTTAAAAAATTAAAATCAGGTAACTAATAAATTTGAGTTGAAGATCAAATGAGGGTTAGGATATTTCTCCTGACCCTTTTTTGAGAGAGAGGCAATGACATGATTAAATTCGAAAACGTATCAAAGACTTATCCTAATGGGGTTAAGGGGCTTAAAAATATTAACTTAGAAATTGAACAAGGAGAGTTTGTTTCCATTATTGGACTTTCAGGAGCTGGTAAGTCTACTCTTATTCGTACGATTAACAGAATGCTTGATATCAGCGAAGGAAAGTTAACGGTTGATGGTACTGATGTAAGTAAGTTAAAAGGAAAATCTTTACGTAAATTTCGTAGAAATAAAGTAGGTATGATTTTCCAATCTTTTAATTTAGTAACTAGAACAACTGTTATTAAGAACGTATTGACGTCCATAGTACCAGACATTCCATTCTTCCGTTCATTATTTGGAATTTATACAAAAAAAGAAAAATTACATGCTTTAGAAGCATTGGATAAAGTCGGAATTGTTGATAAAGCATTTATTCGGGCGGATCAGTTATCAGGTGGTCAACAACAACGTGTTGCCTTGGCTCGTACATTAGCGCAAAATCCAGAAATTATTCTTGCCGATGAACCAGTAGCAGCACTAGATCCTGTAACAGCTAAACGCGTTATGGAAGACTTTAAACGAATTAATAAAGAGATGAATATTTCAATCCTTTTAAATATTCACCACGTTGAATTAGCTTTAGAATACGCAGATCGTATTTTAGGGATTAGAGATGGTGAAATCGTGTATGATGGTCCTAGTTCCGAAGTAACACCTGAAGTCTTAGATTTAATCTACAAAGGAAAGGTGGAGGGGTTGAATGAAACTAAGTAAACTCTTTGCACCAAAGGAATATACACTAGAGAACGGGACTACGGTAAAAGAACCACGTTCGAAAGCAATTATTATTACGATTTTGCTTCTTGTGGCAATGTATTACGCTGCTAAAGTAACGGGATTTAACTTAAAAACGCTTATGCAACGTGGTGGACAATTCTTTGTAATGATTGGTAGAATGTTTCCACCAAATTGGGAATATTCTAGTTCTATTTGGTCGCCATTAATTGATACGATTAAAATGTCATTATTAGGATCATTACTAGGATCGATTTTAGTGATTCCTTTTGCCATTATTGCTTCTAGTAACATTGTAAAAAATAAATTTATAATTAGCTTAAGTCGTTTATTTTTAAGTGTTGTACGTACATTACCGACACTAGTGACTGCATTAATTGCCACATATATCTTCGGATTAGGAACACTTGCAGGTACGTTTGCAATTGCAACATATACATTTGCTTATTGTGGTAAACAACTATACGAGCAAATCGAAACGGTTGATATGGGGGCTTTCGAAGCTGCCGAAGCCTTGGGAGCGACAAAAGGAAAAGCTTTTTCAAGTGCTATTATTCCGCAAATCTTACCAGGTTATATAGCTTCCTCTTTATATTGCTTTGAAGGGAATGTGAGATACGCTTCTATTCTTGGTTATGTAGGTGCTGGTGGTATAGGAATTATTTTAAACGAAAACTTAGGTTGGCGTGAATATAGCAACGTCGGAATGATTCTAGTGATTCTTTTCTTTACTGTAGTCATGATCGAAAGTATTAGTTATTATTTACGTACTAAATTAGCGTAGGAGGGGACTTAAATGAATGAAGCTGTTTTAAATCAATATCAAAAATCTCCTCGTACTTGGATTGTAAAATTAATGGTTGTTTTAATCCTTGTAACACTTGTTACTTGGTCTGGTACGACCATTGAATTAAGTAAAGTACCTGAAAATGGTGCAGAAATTTCTAAAAATATTATTAAAGGTATTTTCTCTCCTGATACAACACTTTTATTCGATAAAACAAATAAAGGTGTAGCTTACTTATTGTTAGAAACAATCTGTATTGCGTTTTTAGGAACTTTAGTAGGATCAATTTTAGCAATCCCATTTGCATTCTTATCTTCAACAAATATCTTTCCAAAGCCGGTAGCATTAGTTTTTCGTACATTAATTATGGCAATCCGGACAGTTCCAACATTAATTTATGGATTAATGTTTATTCGTGTGACTGGTCCAGGAGCATTTACAGGTCTTTTAACAATGTCTGTAGCATCAATTGGAATGATTTCTAAATTATATATCGAAGCAATCGAAGACTTAGATTACAAGATTTTAGAATCTTTAGATGCTAGTGGTTGTAACTTTTATCAAAAGATACGATTTGGAATCCTTCCTCAATTAATTCCATCTTTCATTTCAACGGTTATTTATCGTTTTGATATGAATTTAAGAGATGCGACTGTCTTAGGGATGGTTGGTGCCGGTGGTATCGGTTCTCCTTTAATGTTTGCAATGAGTGCTTATAAATGGAATGAAGTAGGGGCCATTCTTTGCGGATTAATCATTTTAGTATTATTCATTGAATTTGTATCTACTAAGATTCGTACACGTTTAGCACGTGGTTAATGATTATCTATTAAATAACAAAAAAACGACTTACAGAGCATTTCTGTAAGTCGTTTTTGCATATATTTATATATATTAAATCATATCATTTTACTTTTGTGAAAAATTCACGAATTAATGATGCAAAAGTATAAGCTAAACCAGCAAATCCGATTACTAAAAAGAATAAAAAAACAGGAACTGTTTGATAAATAAAGAAAATAGTTGTAATGACGAATGCCGAAGCCATTATAAGCGATTGAAATGGCATTACAATAATGAGTAAGTAACTGTTCTTGATAAGACGTTTAATTGGACTGAAATATTTAGTCGTCATTGCAAGACCAATAATTGAAGCTACAATAGTTGTTACTAAAATCAACACTGATAAAACAAATAACATAAAACCAAATGTTCTAAATAAATCAACGTTGTTATTCGCAAAATTCCAGTAGAATTGAGCCATATATATCATAGCAGCGATTAAAACTAAATACACAATCCATAGGACCATCTTTTTAGTGATATCACGTTTAAATTCATTCCAGAAAGGTTTGATAATAGTTCGATTTTCATCCTCAGAAAGTTTAAGCGTTGTATGAATTAAGGCAGAAACTGCTGGACCAATCGTAACAACAGGTATACATAGAACGATAAATAATAGATTTAATAAAATAAAATCAGCAACTAATGTAGCGAAATGCCAAAACTTGCTGTCTTGATTATATTGCATGAGAGACCATCCTTAATAATTAATTACTTTAATAGTATACTTTGAGGTGCTTTAAAATGCAATGATGTTTCTTATTCTATTTTAGATTCATATAGGTTTACATAATATATATTATACTAAGTTATGTATCAAAAATTAATGTATCCTCCATCATCAACAAAATACGCCCAGCGTTTATTAGTAACACTGAGCGCATAATCATTTATATAGCTTTTATTGTATCGATATCTATATTCTTGTTAATTGATAATAAACATAGAACTTTTCTTGTAACTTTTTTGTTACAACTAATGCTTAATGCATCGGCGTATATATTCAATTGGTCTTTATATTTACGGACAATGCTTTGAATTCCTTCTGTAGAATCTACGACATAATCTGTCTTATAATCAAATACAATAATCTCATCGTCTAATTCGATATAACCATCAATTATCCCGTGAATCATCATCAAATCATCTGTCTGAATCGATCTAAAGAAATTGTTTGCTTCTAATACATAAGAAAATGCTTGCTCACGTACTAAAGCATGTGAATTTTGCACAATCCATTGACCGAATGCTGATTGGAAGAATTCGTACGCTTGCGTCAATGGAACTTTCGCAGCAACTTCTGGTGTAATTTCATTAGATTCAACCAAACTTCTGAGTAATTGTTCTAATGAATTTAGTGTGATTTCACTTCTAAAGTCTAATTTCTGCATTAATAAATGGAGAGCACTACCTCTTTGGGCTCCAGTAACAGTTGTTGAAGTAGTTTCCATAAAGCGTGGTTGTTTCAATGTAGGAGAGAGGTATATTGCTCTTCTCCCCTCTTCTATCAAGCTATTTTGTGATAATTCTTCGATGATTGGATCTTCAAGTACACGTTTTAATTCAGACACACTTTGATAGCTTGTTGTCTTGCTTTCAACGTCAAACTGGTAATCTTGTTGAATGGTTTGTAGCATTTTTTGTACTCGATTCTTCAATTCACGTGGAGATTCGGCCTCACTGTAATATTCATGCCAATCTTCTTGGAAAACTACCTTACCACTGATTTCATGGATATATTGTTTGCTGTTCGATACAATATCAGTTTTCGCAATAATTTCAGGAGTAATCTTGTATTGTTCACGAATAGCACTCAGTAGCATCCAGTTAAGAAATGTACTGCTTTTGAATCGTGCTTGATACGGTAAGATTTCACTAGATTCATTCGTTAAAAAAGCATACTTCTTCTTAAATGACTCGTAGTTTTTAATAGTACCTACAATAATTAGCTTTTCACGTGCACGAGTCATGGCTACATATAATTTACGCATCTCTTCAGATAGTAATTTTTTCTTCTCGAAGTTTCGTGTGGCTACCGCTTGAACGGTTGGATACGTAATGCGTGTGCTTAAATCAAAGTAATTCGTACCTACACCAATCTCATCTGAGCACATGATAGATGCTTTTAAGTCTTGCATATTAAATTTGCGATTGGTATCGATTAAGAATACAACTGGGAATTCCAACCCTTTACTTGCGTGAATTGTCATCACTTGTACAACGTTTGAATCCGTTGCTATTGGCGCTTCATCTAAATCTTTTTCTTTCTTTTGAAGAGCTTCAATGAAACGAATAAAGTTACGAACGCCCTTAAAACTACTTGATTCATACTGATGAGCGTGCTCGTATAACGCATGCAAGTTTACAGTTCTTTGCACACCGTTTGATTGTCCATGAACATATTCCAAGTAATGCGTATCCATATAAATTTCCCAGATTAACTGAGCGATGGATTCGTTATTAGCGCTGTCTCTCCATTTATTTAATAAGGTTAAAAAGCTTTCTAGATGTTCTTTAAGCTCTAATTGTTGCTTAGAATCATAATAATCGACTTCTTGAAGTTCAAATTTAGAAACAAACTGGCAAAGCGTTTCATAGTAACTTGTATTTTTAGATACTATACGAATGTGAGCCAAAGCGATTTCGTCTAATCCAACCAGTCCAGAACGTAATACAGCAACTAATGGAATATCTTGTAATGGATTATCAATCACTTTTAGTAAAGAAACCATTGTCGTAATTTCAGTACGTTTAAAGTACGATTGCGCCTTTTGAATGTTCACTGGAATCCCATATGCTGTAAAAATCGATTCAATCTTATCATTGTTACTCTTTGTAGATGAAAGAATAGCAAAGTCTCCATAATTTACGGGACGTTTTGCGTCTGCCTTATCATTCATCACTTCAAAAGGAGTCTTTATCATCTCTTGAATGCGTTGTGCAACATAATGAATCTCATTTTCTACCTTTTCGAACCCTTCAGCTTCTTCGATGTCTTCAGAGTTTTCTTTCAAATCAACATCTTCAATAAGGATGATTTCACTTGTTTTGTCGTCATCGTGAGAATAAGAGAGATTTCCAGTTTTAAGTGCAGCGACATTGTCATATTCTACTTCTCCCAACTCTTTATTCATAATTTGTTGGAATACCTTATTCGTAAAGGAAAGAACTTCATCTCTAGAACGAAAATTTTCCGCTAGGACGATTCGCTCTCCACTCTTTCCTTCTGCATATGCTTCGTATTTTTCGCGGAAAAGAGACGGGTCTGCTAGTCGGAAGCCGTAGATAGATTGTTTTACGTCACCTACCATAAAACGGTTATCGGGCTTACTTACGAGCTCTAAAATAGCTTCTTGAACGCGGTTAACGTCTTGATACTCATCCAGCATGACTTCTTTAAAGTGATTTTGATAGTATTCTGAGGCAATCTTTAACCCATTTTGATCCAATTTCGTCAAAATTCTCAAAGTATCATGCTCTAAATCTGAGAAATCGAGCTTATTTAACTGATGCTTTTCATCCTGGAAACGGTCATAGAACATCACTGCAATATCTGATAGCTTCGATAGAATTCGATTCACTTTCGTCATTTGTAGAAGCTGAACTTCTGGCGAAATCGCAAAGTAATCTTCTTTGATTTTTTGGAAGTCTTTTTTTAGCCCTTCACGGATTGCTTTAATATCGTCAAGGTTATCTTTAACCGATTCATCCACTTTAGCTGTGGACCAATTTTTGAATTTTCTGTCTGCAAATGTCTGATATGTAAAAACATAGGATTCTTCTTGGATATGCACCAGAACAGCTTTAACAAAATCTAAATCATCTTCTAGAACAGCTTGATGCTTCGGTGCTCCAAGCAGTTCAATTTCTTTAAGAAGTTGATCATATTGAGTAACAAGGTATATTAACTCTTCGATTAATGCTGGTTTCACATACGTTTTTACGAAAGGTGTTGAAGCATAATCAGTTCCTACAGCATAGTTCTGCGTTAAATGAGATAACCATGTTTTAGGTTCTCTTTTAGAACGAGAATATTGGTATAGACGGTAAACAGTATTGGTGATACCGTCGTCTGAACGGTCGCTTGAGAACGTTGCAAATACTTCTTCATATTCTGGTTGTTCAAGAAGTTCTTCTTCCAACGTTCTCCATACCTTTTCTTGCAGAAGTTGCCCTTCAATTTCATCCATCATCGTAAATACGGGGTCAATCCCTGCTAAATAGAAATAACGACGAATCACTTTCATACAGAAACTATGAATCGTTGAAATCATAGCAGACGGAATCAGTTGTAATTGTTTAGCGAAACGTTGCTGAAGAACTTCATCCGTTGATTTCTCAATCGCTTCTTCTAATTTAGAACGAAGACGCTCCTTCATTTCCTTTGCTGCAAGTTCTGTAAACGTCACTACTAGCAATTCATTAATGTCAATCCCCTCTTGAATATGCATGAGAATCCGTTCTACAAGAACTTTTGTTTTCCCTGAACCAGCTGAGGCAGAAACAAGAAGATTGTTCCCACGAGTAGCTATCGCTTTCCATTGATCAGGTGTTGCTTGTAATCCTTTTGGTTTCTCTGGAATCATTCTTCTGTCTCTCCTTTCTTCTCTTGTAATTCATATTGAATAAATGTAATCCCCTCTTCTTTATCAAATTTAGGAAGAGTTCGATATCTGTTTTCTGGGTTTGTAGCATCGAACTGTGCAATACTACTAAATTTACCAGATACAGAATCTGCATATTGTTTAAAGTCCTCGTAAGGAGCTAGTGTAATATCTCCAGATAGGATTCCTTTACCTGCTTCTTGAATCTTTTCCCATACGAAATCTTTGAATAACTTCAATTCTTCTGTCGTATAAACGCCATTTTTATAAGTTGCACTAATGCCTCCGTCTTTTTTCAAAGCGACATTTAATACATTTGATTTACTTGTTTCAACTAATTCCGGATTAAGTCTAGCAATCTCATCAGAATTGATTACTCCACGGTGTTTAAACGCTTTAATCCATTCTTGGTTAAATTTCTCCTCTGTTAGAACTTCTTTAACACTGAATTTTGGATTATGAACGTGAATATAGCTTGCCTCTAGTGGTGTTGGAATTACGCCTTTTTCTCCTCGAATGATTTCTTCTGATACTTTCAAATACGTTAACAGTTGAATTTGAACCCCTGCAATGAGTTTAGCGATTTCGAATTTTTGTTCAGAAGATTTATAGTCAATAATTCCGTTATAGATTCTATTATCTGACTGCAATAAGTCGATACGGTCAATCTTCCCACGTAAATGAATTGACTGATTCTTGCCAATTGGAATATGAATAGGATAGTTTCCTGAAGTTCCAAATACTACTTCTGTCATCCATGGTTTTGTCTCTAACGCTAAAGCTTGTTTTTGAAGCGCGTTGGTTGTTTGTGTTAAGGTTTGGTGTAACAATCCTTGGATGAAGTTTAAACGTCTAGAAGAGGCTAAAATCGCAAATTTTGGATTGTCTTTCATTCGGTTGAAGATTTCTTTCTCAATGATTATCTTCTGCTCTGTCGTTAAGTCTCTTAAAGATAATCCGAGAGCATTTAACTCTTTAATAAACTGATCGAAGAATTCATGGAAGTATTCCCCAGTATTAGCTGGAGAAAGCTCAAATTCTTGGCGTTCTTTCAATCTTAATCCGTACTGTAAGAAATGACTAAAAGGATCTTTATAGTACGTTTCAATTTGAGACGTTGATAAATTTAATTGATTTCCATAAAGCTCTTGCGCAAGAGAAAGTGGCAATTTACTTGCTACGTTCAATCTAAAGATAGATGCAAGTAACGCGTAATAGTTTGCGCTAAACTCTACATCATTCTTTAATAAATTCGGAATTAATTTCCACAAGAAATCAATCTCTTCTTTTTCTTTAAATTTGTTTTCTCTCATCTTCAATAGAAGGGTTGTAAAGAGTTCAAATGGAACAACAAAATCACCTTGTTCTAAGCGGTTTTGTCGGTTCAACGACCCATCGATTTCTTCAATTTCAAACTGTTTTTGCAATCGTTGAACAAAATTTGAAACGAGTTGCTCCTTACCATCTTTAGAAATGGCACAAGATAAATAAAGATGCTCTGTTGTACTCATGAGTAACTGATAGAACACGAATGGTTCAACAGATTGTAATTGTCCTGTTGTAGGAGCTAGGAAACGTCCACTATCTAAATGATTTGAGAATAATTCACGTTCATCGTCCGTTAGTAGTCCCGTTTCATCAATATTACGTGGCATTACACCTTGCGTTAGTCCCACTGCAAAAGTGATTTTCTTTGGTGTATAACGAACAGAATCCATTCCTGTAATCGTCAATTCGTCTAATGTTGAAGGTACTAAATTATAGTGTGTTTGTTCAAAACCAGTATGAAGTAACATCATAAAGGTTTCCCAATCAAAGCTTTTATCACCGAAAATATAGATATATTCATCTAATAAACGGATGAATTCAGACCACACTTGTTCTTGACGTCTAGCTGTTTCGACGTCGCCATCTTCAGCAGCAATATCTCTCCAATAAATAACGGATTTATCTACGCCTAAAGTCGATAGTAATTGATACAGAACAGTAAGAGCTTCTTTCGTTGTAGCTGCTTTTTCTAGTTTCTTGAATGCAGGTAGTAATACACCTGTTAATTCATCCCGAAGTTGCTCCGCTTTTAGTAAAACTTGAGTATTTTTATCTGATAATTCCATTTTAGAATCTTCATCAATTGATTCTTCCACATACGCCCATGGTTTTCCGTTCGTCCATTTATAACCTTCATAACCATTGGCAAGAATAACCGTTTCTGTTTCGTCTAATTGTTGTCTAAAGATTTGTAATTGCTCCCTAAGTGGTGTTTCCTCGTCTTTATTCCATAAGACATATTCACTGCGAAGAAGACTCATAATATCGGCATAACGCCAATCATATTGCCGAATAGCAAAAAGCGCATCTAGTACTTGAATGATTGGATGATGCTCCATAGAATCTGACAAATCGATAAATCCAGGAATATCATATTGTTTTAAAAGTGATTTTAAGAATAGATGATTTTCTTCTAAATTACGTCCTAAAATTTGGATATCTTTGTAACGAACTTTTCCAGTTTGCACCATTCTTTTAATTTGGGCAAAAGTTTCTTGGTACTCTTCTCTTTCGTCCGTATATTTAGTAAAAGTAATCTTTTGTAATGGAATTTTTTGTTCTGGTGTTCTTTTCACCTTTGGAAGTCCACCATTTGTTTCCAGCCAGAAGTGTTCCACCTCTTTAAATTCTTCATCAAAGAGAGATTCTGTATTTTCCCATTCGATGATGCGTGCTAAGTCCTCTCCTCTATTCACCCATCTTGAGAGTCTTTCTAAAAGAATTCTGTTTGAAGTAAATAATGAATCCCCTGCCTCATTTTTAGCGGTATGGACCCCATATGTCGTTAACGTTGCATGAAATTCAACGGTTGCCCCACTTCCTACTAAGGCTTCAATTACTTCCATTTCAGCCTTCGTTAACGTCACCATTTCATCAATCACAATAAAGGTATTGGATAAATGTTTAGAAGCAATGACACTACATAACTGGGCATAACTTTCTTCTTGGTGAATAAAATCTTGTTTTAATGCGTTCGTATAGTAATGATAAATAATTCCAAATTCTTTTAATCGTTGCTCGTTCTCGGTTGGATTGCTTGCTTCAAAAAAGCTTGAAAAATCCTCTACTTCAATACCTCCAGATTGGAGTTCATGCATGACAGTGCTTAATTGTTCAAGAAACCCTTTATGACGAGCTTCGTTTTTAAAGAGTAGTAGTTCGTCAGAATGCTCCTCCAAAATGGATTTCAAAAGCATTGTAATTCCTACCTTTGAAAGGGAGAGCTTTTCTGTAATAGCTTCATTACGAAGGAGGTACCATAATAAACGTTTAAAACTATAAACTTGTAGTCTCGTAGAAGCGTAACTTCGATTACTTGAATTCGTTAACAACTCCCCGACATTTCGAATCATTTCCATTTCAGCAGTAAATTTAATATGATCTGGAACGATATAGAACACTTGGTGTGTTTCTTTTTCTTTAAACCATTTTGAAAAACGTTCAGCAATCATCTTTGATTTATTGATTGATTTTTTTGAAATTACAGCTTTAAATCCCATCATTTTCCCTCCACTTAAAGTCTTCTTTAGTATATCATGAAATCGAACAAATACGGCTAATTATTGCAATAAAAAAACACCTTTAGTAGTTTTTCTACTAAAAGTGTTTTTCCTTATAAAGATAAAATTATCCCACTAATTTTTCTAAGAGATCAGGACGGAATCCAAAGAATGGTTCAACGCCATCAGCAACAATCACAGGTAAAGATTGGAACCCTAATTCCTTGACTTCTGCTAAAGCTTCTTCTGACTCGAAAACATCTTTTACAATGAATGCTACATTGTTATTTTCAAAAAATTGTTTTGTAAAATTACATTGCATACAATTTGGTTTAGAATAAAGAATAATATTGCGAGTTGACATATTACTTCTCCCCCTTTTTATTTTTTCTGACAGAAGTTATCATACATCATTTTGATTCAAAATACAATATATAGTCCTTATGAAAATACAATATCCGTTTTCAACACAATATATAGTTTTTCATAAATTACTTATAAACACTGGTATCATAACCTTTATTCGTTACAAACCCCTCTTTTTCCCATATATTTTTCTTTTGTTTTTTTGCTTTCTTTTCAATTTCTTGGAATTGCTTTAATAAACTTGTATTGGGTTCGTAGGCATAACCGACTCTAGCAAGACCTTCTTCAATTAGAATATCTTGAAGTAACTTACCATCCACATAAACATACATTAACGCTCGATCGTACTTATCTGCATGATCCCCAACGTCAAAACTTCCTTCAATTTTTTTAGCCTTCTTTAATAGTTCTTCTGTTCTTTCTTTAGCTTTATCAGCAAAGGGTTGAGCCTCTTTTCCTTCCTTAGCAGTTTCAGGTGCATCCACAATGAGTAAACGAACTTTAAACTCTTTTCCTTCATAACTCAGATGAAACGTATCTCCGTCAGCTCCGTACACATATTTAAAAGGATACTTTTTCATACTTTCAAAATAATCAAAGTTCTTTCCCATAAAAGAAGAACTAGACGTATTCTGAGAGGTTTTGGAAGAAGAATGAGTATTTGATTTATTCGTTGCCTTTTGCTCTCCAAAAGCCTTGTAAAGAGCAAATACAACCACAATAATAATTGAAATAATTGTACTAATCATTTTCCATTGTTTTTGGGTCATTTTGTTCCTCCCTAATAAATAAAAAAGAGGCAAAAGCCCCTTTTCTATTCAAATTAAACTTCTAAAAGTTCTTTTTCTTTGTTTGCTGCTAATTTGTCGATGTTTTTAACACTATCATCCGTTACTTTTTGGATGTCCTTTTCTAAGGTATGTAATTCATCTTCTGTAATTTCCTTTGCTTTTTCAGCTTTTTTCGCTTGATCAATTGCATCACGACGAATATTACGTACGCTTACTTTTGCATTCTCAGCTTCTTTACCTACTTGTTTAGCAAGCTCTTTACGACGTTCTTCAGTTAATTGCGGAATAATTAAACGAATAACAGAACCATCACTTGTTGGAGTGATTCCGATATCGCTCATTAAAATTGCACGTTCAATATCGTTTAATGAAGATTTATCATAAGGTGTAATTAAAAGCATACGAGCTTCTGGAACTGTGATCGAAGCTAATTGGTTTACTGGAGTTAACGCTCCATAGTATTCCACTTCTAAGCGGTCTAAAAGACTTGCGTTCGCACGTCCAGCACGGATTGAGCCTAATTCACGTTGAAGCGCATCTTCAGATTTTTTCATACGCTCTTTTGTATGAGCTAAAATTTCACTAGTTGACATATCCTATTTCCCCCTAACTGTTGTACCAATGTTCTCCCCTAATACAACGCGTCTAATATTTCCTGGTTCATTTAAATTAAACACCACTAATGGAATATTGTTATCCATAGAAAGTGAGCTTGCAGTCGTATCCATTACTTTTAAGCCTTTTTGAATAACATCTAAGTGTGTTAATTCATTGTATTTCTTCGCATTAACGTCTACACGTGGATCAGCACTATAAACACCATCTACATTGTTTTTCGCCATTAAGATTGCATCTGCTTCAATTTCAGCAGCACGTAAAGCAGCGGCTGTATCTGTTGAGAAGTACGGATTCCCTGTACCACCAGCAAAAATAACTACACGTTCTTTTTCAAGGTGACGAACAGCTCTACGACGGATATAAGGTTCAGCAATTTGGCGCATATCGATAGAAGTTTGAACACGTGTTGGAACTCCTACGTTTTCTAAAGCATCTTGAAGTGCAAGAGCGTTCATTACAGTAGCTAACATTCCCATATAGTCTGCTTGAGCACGTTCCATACCAACTTCTTCACCAGTAATTCCGCGCCAGATGTTACCACCACCGACAACAATTGCAATTTCAACACCAAGATCATGAACTTCTTTTAACTCTTTAACAACCTCTTTAATTGTTGGTGGGTTAATTCCGAAGCCCGCTTGGCCTGCTAATGCCTCACCACTTAATTTTAAAACAACACGTTTATATTTTGGTTCAACCATTGCTTTGTCTCCTTAATCTTTATAAAAAAAGGGAATATCGGGTAGTGGTCTACCATATTCCCTAACATTAACAATAATTATTTTCTAACTTGTCCCATTACTTCTTCAGCGAAGTTATCAACACGTTTTTCTAAACCTTCACCAACTTCATAACGGTGGAATAATTTAACTTTTCCGCCTTTAGAAGCAACGAATTTAGAAACTGTTTGATCAGGATCTTTAACGAATGGTTGATCGTTTAAGCTGATTTCAGCTAAGAATTTGTTTAAACGTCCAGCGATCATTTTTTCTACGATGTTAGCTGGTTTACCTTCGTTTAATGCTTGTTCAGTAAGAACTTTCTTTTCATGTTCTAATTCTTCTTCTGAAACTTGTGAACGGTCAATATATTTAGGGTTGATTGCAGCGATGTGCATTGAAACATCTTTAGCTGCTGATTCATCTGTAGAACCTTCAACAACTGTTAACACACCAATACGTCCGCCCATGTGTAAGTAAGCACCGAAAGCATCTGCATCAGATTTTTCAACGATTTCAAAACGACGTAACGTAATTTTTTCACCGATAACTGTAGTAGCTTCAGCAATAACATCAGAAATTTTTCCGTTAGCCGTTTCGATTTCTAATGCTTCTTCTAATGTAGCAGGGTTTGCTTTTAAGATTGCTTCAGAAACTTCTTTAACTAATGCTTGGAATTTGTCGTTTTTAGCAACGAAGTCAGTTTCAGCATTTACTTCCAAGATAACTGCGCGGTTTCCTTCTACTAATACATTAGTAATCCCTTCAGCAGCGATACGGTCTGCTTTTTTAGCAGCTTTTGCCAATCCTGCTTCACGTAAGAAATCAACTGCTTTGTCGATATCTCCTTCAACTTGAACTAATGCTTTTTTAGCATCCATCATACCTACGCCAGTCATATCGCGTAATTGTTTTACTAATTGAGCTGTAACTTGAGCCATTCTCAATTCCTCCTATAAATTGCTTTAAAATTTTTATGAACTTTTTAAAAAAGCTGTTTGAATTGAAAAGTCTATTTCGCCTCTTTCTGATTCAAACAGCTTAACAGTTAGTGATTATTCAGCGTTGTCGCCTTCAACTAATTTTTCGATATCTTCTAATGAAGTATCTTTATCTAAGTCTTCAACGTCTACTGCTACGTCTTCACCTTGGTTACCTTCGATGAATGCATCAGCCATTTTAGCAACGATTAATTTAACCGCGCGGATAGCATCATCATTTGATGGAATAACAACATCAATTTCATCTGGATCACAGTTTGTGTCAACCATAGCAACGATTGGAATGTTTAATTTGTGAGCTTCTTGAACAGCAATGCGTTCTTTACGAGGGTCAACGATAAACATTACATCAGGAATGCGTGGCATATCTTTAATACCACCTAAGTATTTTTCAAGTTTGTCTAATTCTTTTAGTAGAATACCAACTTCTTTTTTAGGTAATACTTCGAAAGTGCCGTCTTCTTGCATTTCTTTGATTTTTTTCAAACGTTTGATACGTGTTTGGATTGTATCCCAGTTCGTTAAAGTACCACCTAACCAACGATGGTTAACGTAGTATTGACCTGAACGGATTGCTTCGTCTTTAACAGCATCTTGTGCTTGTTTTTTAGTACCAACGAATAATGCAATACCACCGTTTTCAGCAACTTCATGCATATAGTTGTATGCATCGTCCACTAATTTAACAGTTTTTTGTAGGTCGATGATATAGATACCATTTCTTTCTGTGAAGATGTATCTCTTCATCTTAGGGTTCCAGCGACGTGTTTGGTGACCGAAATGTACACCAGCTTCTAACAATTGTTTCATTGAAATAACTGCCATTTTTGTTTTCCTCCAATTTGGTTTTTATTTTCCTCCCCAATTTTCAGCGATAAGACCTCTTCTAAAAGAAGCACCAATCTTAACATCCAATTAGGTGTGAATTCATTTGGTTTTTACACCATCAATGATTGTACATGATAAACCGTTTGAATGCAAGAAAATTCTATTGTTTTTGTACATATAACATCACTCTTTTCCTTTAATAGTATCTTTTTCAAAATGTCCAATCCCATCTTCTACCACGAAAGTACTAATAATATCCTGTGTCTTTCCGTTTACCAATACACTTCCACTGAATTTATAAATCCCGTCTACAAAGCTTCCTTTAGTCATAGAGGTTAGTTTTTCTTTAAAATAATCTAATGGACTACTCTGACGATCATCTAATTTTGAATTTAAGTCTGAATAAAAAATTAACTCTGTAACCATATAAACAAGTTTAGAGTTCATTAATTCTACTGGGTCTATATTATAGAACCCTGCAGCATCCGTATCTCCATTCTCACGATTTAAAATCGCCTTAGATAAAAGAGCACTATTTAATTTCCCCTTATTAGTAGGCACTAACTCTGATAATTTTTTCTCAAAAAGGTTAACTCCTAAAGCTTCATGAACGGTTTCCTTAAATTTCATTACTAAGTTTTTTATTTTTCCATTCTCGCGATACAAATTTAATAAAAAATGAAAATGTCTGTAATTTATTTGATTGAAGAGAGTCTTCTCCTCTTCGGAAAGGTCATTTTGAAGGAAATCTAGCTTATCCTCTTTGTATTCATTTTCATAACGGTTTAAATCTTTTTCAACAGCTGTAAGGTTCTTTGTTAAGTTAGTCCCATCTGATAATTTTTCCTCATATGTGAGTTTTGTCAAAGTTTCTCCATTTGGCTCAATAACATGCTTTTTCTCTTCAATAGTAACTGATCCTTTTAGTCCAATCTCTTTAAATGATTGTTGTAGACTTCCCCGTGCATAAGATATCGAGGCAAATCTATTTTGAAGAAGAGTGACATTAGAGAAAAGAATTAAAAGAATCCCAAAAAATACACTTAGTTTTGCAATAGACTCATAATCTCTACTTATTTTTATTTTTTGTACTAGACCAATGATGAACATGACCGAATAAATAAGACAGATACCAGCCGTAATCTCAAAATGAGAAATATAGTTGACTAGAAATAACTCGCCGGTAAAAATACCCGATATCTGTAATAATAAACCAATCAACGCCAACCCTAGTTGAATCGAACTAAGAAATCGCATTTCCCTACTCTCGTTAAAATCAGAATGAATCTTCATTTGGTCACGTAGTAAAAAGTAATTACCGAAAAAGATAATAAGAAAATCTATAAGAAAGAAAGGTAACAACACAAATAGTGCGAGACCAGACGAATAGTAAACCATATGATACAAAATATTATAAATAAAGTACCCTAACAGTACTAAAGAAAGTTTGATAAAACTAATCTTTTCCTCTTTCATACGCAGACCTCCATAACTTCCTATAAGGATTATATCATACCGTAAAGAAAACCTTACAAAATCATTAATAGATTCAACTTGCAAAAACACGTGAATTATTTCATACTAATCTTACAGAAATTTAAAAGGAGAAAACTATGATTTATAAAATCACGATTTGGATTGTTCGTGGACTGTTAGTTCTATTAAACGGTTTTGCTGACTACAAAGGTAGAGAAAAATTACCAAAAAATACGGGTTACGTACTGGTAGCACCCCATCGATCTTGGTTAGATCCCGTTATGATGGCCATTGCAGTATATCCTCAACCACTTGTTTTAATGGCAAAACAGGAGTTATTTAAGCCCAAACCATTCGCTTGGTTTATAAAAAAACTTGGAGCATTCCCTGTAAACCGAGATAAGCCAGGACCAAGCGCGATTAAGTATCCTGTGCAGCAAATTAAAGAGAATCAAAAAGCCCTTGTTATCTTTCCAACTGGAACACGGTACTCAAATGAAATGAAAGGCGGCGCAGTAACCATTGCGCGTCTTGCTAAAGCACCGATTGTACCTATGGTCTATCAAGGTCCACTTAGTTTAAAAGACATTCTCAAACGTAAAAAAATGCATGTGAGAATTGGTGAACCAATTTATATCGCAGATCAAAAACTAACAAAAGAAGAAATCGCTAATTACGATCAAGTGCTTATCCAAAAATTTGACGAACTTGATAAAGAAATTGATCCAAATTATGTATATGAATTACCAGTAAAAAAAATAACGTGATACCGTATACGGTATCACGATAAAAACCATCGGAATACTCCGATGGTTTTTATCTTTATTTTTTAGCTCTTTTTTTAGCTTGTGCTTTCATTGAAGCAGCAATTTGACGAACTTTTTGTTCTGATGGTTTTTGACCCATTTGAGTCATCATGCTACGAATCATATCTTCATCAAATGGTGGGTTTTCTGCGAAGTAATTCATCATTGTACGACGTGCGATAAAGAAACCACCGATCGCACCTGCGATTGCAGCAAGAATCACGATTAAAATCCATGCTCCTGTTGACATTTGGCTTTCTCTCCCTTCAATATGTGTATCCTTAACTATTGTACTAAATTATGAAGAAAATGAAAAGCCTCGCGGTAAAGTTTCCATTAGTTAATTTCATAAATTAAAGATTCTTGGAAAATTATTGAACTAAACTTTTCGCTAACACATAGTTTCCTAATGTAGCTGATCCATTATTTTCAACGGCAGGCGTTACTATAAAATCCTTCACTGGTGGTGTTGGTACATATCCGTTTAGTAATTCCTCAAAAATGCGATGAACGCGTTCCACCATATGATTTTGAGCCATTACTCCACCACCAAATACGATTTTTTCAGGACGGAAAGTTAGTGTTGCTTGAATGGCTGCTTGAGCTATATAACTCGCTTGAATATCCCAAACATAACTAGCAATATCAATATGTTCTCCACGAACTCCAGTACGTGCTTCTAAACTTGGACCAGCAGCAAGACCTTCAAGACAACCTTTATGGAAAGGACAAACACCATCGAAGTTATTAGCAACATCGATTGGATGCTTACAAACATAAACATGTCCCATCTCAGGATGACTGGTGCCTCCAATAAATTCTCCTCGTTGAATTACACCCGCACCGATTCCAGTACCGATTGTGTAATAGACAAGCGTTTCAATATTTTCCCCACGATTGTTACGAGCATAGACTTCTCCATACGCAGAACTGTTTACATCAGTTGTAAAATAGATAGGCATATCAACTCTTTTCTTTAATGTTCCGACCACATCCACGTTTGCCCAATTTGGTTTTGGGGTTGTTGTGATATAGCCATATGTTTTCGATTTTGGATCTACATCAATTGGTCCAAATGATCCGATTCCAATCGCTGCTAGATTTTTGAACTTAGCAAAAAAATCTGCCGTTTTCTTTAATGTTTCTTGCGGAGTTGTCGTTGGAAATTGAAGTTCCTCAACTGTTTTAAATTCTTCATCAGCTACTGCACAAATAAACTTTGTACCCCCAGCTTCTAAGCTTCCATATAAATTTGTCATAAGCCTTTAGCTCCTCAGTTATTTTTTATTATTGTATCATATTTCACTCTAAAAAAAGAAGACGAGCCTAAAAATAAAAAGGTTCGCCTTCTTTTTTAATCATAAAACTATTCTTCAACTAAACGATGAATCCATTTTCCAGAGAAGACACGTTTTAATCCAATTACGGCTTTACATAGTCCTTCGGCTCCGGCACAGATAACGACCAGTTGTATTGGAAAATGCCAAATTGCCGCTGCAAGTAATGCTAACGGAACGCCAACTAACCACACACAAGCCATTTCAAGTTTCATACCGTATTGAGTATCGCCTCCACCACGTAAAATACCGACAAAAATAATAGAATTTAAGGTTTTAAATACAAATATAATCCCCATAATTTGAAGTAATTGCTTCCCAAGTTCAAATACTTCTGGGCTTAAATCAGCAAACATTAATAAAGTCCATTGAGGTGTTAAACTTTGAATAGCTCCAATGATTACTCCAATAACAAGAGAAATAATTAAAAAGCGTTTCGCTTCCTGTTGAGCTTGTTCCAGTTCATTTCGTCCCACTCGGTTTCCTAACATAATGCTACAGCTACTACCCACACCCCGTACTAAAATAAACGATAGATTTTGTACAGCAACGGCAACTTGAACAGCAGCGGTTGCTTGAGTTCCTACCATTGCGTAAGCCGCACTATAAAAGACTTGTCCTAATGCCCAAAAAGTTTCATTGACAATGACTGGGAATGTTGTTACCCAAAAACTCATCCAAAAACCTTTTGAAATTTTAGACCAATAACGTCCAATTGGTAAATGAATTGGTCCGCTATAAAAACTCACAACTGCAAAGAGAACACCCACTTCAACCATACGAGCAATTAAAGTCGCAACTGCAGCTCCAACGACTCCAAGTGCAGGTGCCCCAAACTTACCAAAGATAAAAACATAGTTAAAGAAAGCATTTGTGATAAAACTACAAATGGTGGCAACTAGAGGAACTTTAGGATTTCCTGTCGTACGAAGTGCATTTGTCATCGCAAAGCTCCAAGCTGTAAATACATAACTTAAAGCCGCTACTCGTAAGTAATCTCCTCCAGCTTGAACAACAAGCGGATCCTGAGTAAATAAACGTAAGATTTCTTGAGGAAATAGTATACCGAGAAGCATAAATACAACACTGACTGCAGTAGATAGCAGTAAACTCATTTGATTAACTGCTTGAACTTTCTTTGTATCTCGTACTCCCCAATATTGCGAAAATAGTACTGCAGATCCTGTATGAATCCCAAAGCAAATTAACGTGAATAGAAAAAACACTTGATTTGCAAGCCCAACACCTGCAATACTCGCATCACCTAGAGATGAAATCATTATTGTATCTAATGTATTTAAGAAAGACGTTAATAAGTTTTGAAGAGATACAGGGATTGCAATAGCAAGCATTTGCCGATAGAAATGTTGACGTTCTTTATCCATTCATAATCTCCTTTCAAATTCAAAGTAAAAAGGCGCACCTGACGCCTTTTTACAACTCATTATTTTTCTTCTTCGTTTAAGTTTAGAACCGACATGAAAGCTTCTTGTGGAACTTCAACAGACCCCACTTGCTTCATACGTTTCTTCCCTTCTTTTTGTTTCTCTAATAATTTACGTTTACGAGAAACGTCTCCTCCATAACATTTTGCAAGCACGTTTTTGCGGAGAGCTTTAATATTTGTACGTGAGAGAATCTTATTTCCAATAGCCGCTTGAATAGGAACTTCAAATTGCTGACGTGGAATTAAAGTTCTTAATTTTTCTGTGATGGCTTTACCACGTCCATAAGCAAAGTCTTTATGAACAATAATACTTAAAGCATCGACAACTTCACCATTTAACATGATATCCATTTTCACTAACTTACTTGGTCTATAACCGATTAAATCATAATCCAATGATGCATATCCTTTAGTACTTGATTTCAACGAATCAAAGAAATCAAAGATAATTTCAGAAAGTGGTATTTCGTATATCACATTCACACGGTATTCATCTAAGTAATCCATCGTTACAAAAACACCACGCTTACGTTGACAAATATCCATTACGCTTCCTACATATTCGTTTGGCACCATAATAGATGCTTTTACGTATGGCTCTTCAATCGATTGAACACTGGATTGATCTGGCATCTCAGCTGGGTTTGATACAACCACCTCTGTACCATCTGTTTTTTGTACATGATAAATAACAGACGGCGCTGTTGTAATTAAGTCTAAGTCAAATTCACGCTCTAGACGTTCTTGAATAACGTCCATATGGAGTAATCCTAAGAATCCACAACGGAACCCAAATCCAAGCGCTTGAGAAGTTTCTGCCTCAAACTGAAGCGCAGCATCATTTAATTGTAATTTTTCTAAAGCATCACGTAAGTCATTATATTTCGATGAATCGATTGGATATAAACCACAGTATACCATTGGATTCATTTTACGATATCCATCTAAAGGTTCACTAGCAGGATTATTCGCTAAAGTAACCGTATCCCCTACACGAGTATCTTGAATTGTTTTAATAGAAGCAGTGATGTAACCCACATCTCCAACCATTAGGTAATCACGGCTGATTGGTTTTGGTGAGAAGATTCCAACATCAACTACATCAAAAGTCTTTCCATTACTCATCAATTGAATTTTATCGCCAGGTTTTACAATCCCGTTTTGAATACGGACATTTAGTACAACCCCGCGATACGCATCATAGACAGAGTCGAAAATCAACGCTTGTAGGGGTGCTTCAATATCACCAGTAGGCGCAGGTACTTTTTCTACAATCTGTTCCAAAATTTCTGGAATACCAATCCCCACTTTAGCACTCGCTAAAACCGCGTCACTAGCATCAATACCAATAACATCTTCAATTTCTGTTCGTACGCGTTCAGGATCTGCCGCAGGAAGATCGATTTTATTAATAACAGGAATGATTTCTAAATCATTATCAATTGCTAAATATACATTTGCCAAAGTCTGTGCTTCAATTCCTTGAGCAGCATCTACTACAAGAATGGCACCTTCACAAGCTGCTAAACTACGTGAAACTTCGTAAGTGAAGTCCACATGCCCTGGCGTGTCAATTAAATGGAAGATATACTCTGTGCCATCTTTAGCATCATAAGTTAATTCCACAGCGTTTAATTTAATGGTAATGCCACGTTCTCTTTCAAGATCCATCGAGTCTAATAACTGATCTTGCATCTCACGGTCAGCAACGGTATCGGTCGCTTGTAAGATACGGTCGGCCAAAGTAGATTTTCCATGGTCAATATGCGCGATAATCGAAAAATTTCGAATACGCTTTTGTCTTTCTTTCATTTGTTCTAAATTCATGAATAACTCCTTAATCACTACTACAATAAAATTCAAATTATTCTATCAAACTACATTAATAATGGCAAGAACAATTCAGCTAAGTATAAGAAGATAAAGAATCCTAATACGTCCGTAGCTGTTGTTACAAAAATCGTCGATGAAATGGCCGGGTCTAAATTCAGTTTCTTTAAGAATAAAGGTACGAAGAAACCAAAGAACGCCCCTACCATTAAGTTCATCGCCATTGCTAAAATGACGATAATCGATAAGAAAAAGTTTTGATATGGGATGTAGAGTGCAATCGCTGCAAAAATCCCTGTAATAATCCCATTGACTAATCCAAGCCAGATTTCATTTAATACATACCTTTTGTCTTTTTCCCATGTTAGTTGACCAATTGCAACCTCTTGAATAACCAGTGCTAATGTTTGAGAAGCTGAGTTTCCACCCATCCCAGTAATAATTGGCATCGCAACTGCAAGAACAACGACTTGTTCAATCGTATCCTGGAATAATCCGACAACCGCACTCGCCATAAAGGCTGTAATTAAGTTAATTAATAGCCAAGGGGTCCGTTTTTGAATCGATTCTTTAAAAGGACCACCAATTCGTTCAGTTCCTTCAACCCCGCTGATTAATAACATATCCTCGTGGTGTTCTTCTTGCAAGACATGAACGATATCATCGATTGTGATAATCCCAAGCAACACATTTTGCTTATTGACTACTGGCACGACAGATAAGTCATACTTAGTAGAAATACGAGCAACTTCTTCTTGGTCTTCTTCTGGTAAAACGGAAATAATATTCGTATGCATCACATCGTGTAAACTCTCATCTAAATCATGCGTAAATAAATCACGAATATCAATCCATCCAATTAGTTTCCGTTGTAAACTCGTTACGAAAATAATGTTAATAATTTCTGAGTTTGGAGAAATCTCTCTTAGTTTAGAAAGAGTTTCTTCTACGGTTAAGTGTTCTTTTACCGTAATGTACTCCGTTGTCATAATCCCCCCGGCTGTATCCGGAGCGTAATTTAACATCGTTTGAATATCATCTTGAGAACTTTGCTTCATCATTTTGATATAACGTTTACGAATTCCCACTGGCAAATTTCCTAAAATATCCACGACATCATCGTTTGACATTTGCTGGAAAAGTAAAATTACACGTCTAAATGGTAATTTCTCAAGCATTCGTAATTGGAAATCAGGTTCAGCAACTTCTAAAATTGAAGCTAATCTAGTATTTGAGATAGAGAACATGAAATTCTTTAGAACGTCATCATCCACTTCTTCTAACGCCAAAGCAATATCAATCGGATAATTCTCATTAAAAAGCTCTCTTATTTTCTTAACATCTTTATTCGAAACAATAAGTGCAATATTATCTTTCATGACTCTTCTCCTTTCTTTTCCAATAGTACCAGTATAGCATAATTACCATTCTATCAACAATTCACAAGCAGAAAAAGTTACGCTATAATATAAGAAAATAACTTAGGAGGTCTCTTATGAAAACGAAAGAAGAATGGATTGAAGAATTAGCCTTAGAACCACATGTAGAAGGTGGTTATTTCAGACAAACGTATAAAGCTGTTGAAACAGTAAAACTACCTGATGGACGCATTCGTTCACTTTCTACCTCTATTCTGTTTTTATTAACGAATCAAAACCCATCCCACTTCCACTTACTTTCGTCCGATGAAATCTGGTACTATCACTACGGACATGCGTTAACCGTGCATATGATTCACCCTGATGGTTCTTACGAAGCAGTCGAAATTGGGCCAGGAGAAGGTCAAAAACTTCAATTCATCGTTCCTGCAGGAGTCGTCTTTGGATCTACCATTGAATCGGACAACGAAGAAAACTTTGCGATTGTGAGTTGTAGCGTTACACCAGGTTTTGAATACGAAGATTTTATACTCTATACTCAAGATGAATTATTAGAAAAGTATGCGGAACACGAAGAAATCATTCGTCGTCTTGCTGTCATTACAAAATAAGCAAAAAAAGAACTTAGCAACGAATATGCTAAGTTCTTTTTCCATTTATTCAAATGTATCTTTAAATGCGTTCTTCATTTTGTCGAAGAAGTTTTCTTCGCCATTATGAAGTTCTGTTCCTTCCTCATTAGCAAATACTTGTAAAGCTTGTCTTTGCTTATCTGTAAGCTTCTTAGGAGTGTCTACGATGACTTCAACATGTTGGTCACCATTTCCTGTACCACGAAGTTTTGGAGCTCCCTTACCACGTAAACGTAAAATGGTTCCTGATTGCGTTCCGGCAGGAACTTTTAATTTTACTTTACCGTGAACAGTTGGTACATCGACCTCATCTCCAAGAGCAGCTTGGGCAAAGTTCACATGAAGTTGATAGTAAATATCTGCTCCTTGACGTTTGAATGTCTTGCTTTGTGCGACTCTAAAGATGACATAAAGGTCACCATATGGCCCACCATTGAAACCAACTTCCCCTTGTCCTTGAAGGCGCATTTGGTTTCCATCTTCAACCCCAGCAGGGACTTTCACTTTGACTTTATGTGTTTCATCTACTTGACCATGACCGTGACAGGTTGGACATTTTTCTTTAATTTCTTGTCCTGTACCATGACACACATCACAAGTTGTTTGACTCATCATACGACCAAATGGTGTATTTCTTTCAACGTTGATTACACCTGAACCATGACATTTAGAACATGTTGTTGGACTTGTTCCAGGTTTTGCTCCACTACCATGACACGTTTGACATTCGTCACTACGATGGTAATGAATCGTTTCTTCTTTACCAAAGATAGCTTCTTCAAATGTTAAATCCATGACATACTGAAGGTCAGCCCCTTGACGTGGCATATTCGCTCGATCAGCACGACTACCTCCACCGCCGAAGAAACTACTAAAGATATCTTCGAATCCGCCAGTAAAGTTTCCATTACCGCCAAATCCTCCAAAACCATCAAATCCACCACCGAATCCTCCGCCGCTAAACCCAGAATTCGGATCGTAAGAAGCATGTCCGTATTGGTCATAGGCTGCACGTTTTTGAGCGTCACCTAATATTTCATAAGCTTCAGCAATTTCTTTGAACTTTTCATCTGCTCCAGCTTCTTTATTAATATCTGGATGGTATTTTTTAGATAGTTTACGATAAGCTTTCTTAATATCTGCTTCAGAGGCATCTTTTGATACGCCTAAAATTTCATATAAATCTCTTTTGGCCACTAATTGCCCCTCCTTTTCTTTCTTAGTTTACAAAGGATATGGGCGTAAGGCTACAAAGTAGTCTTACACCCTATCTTCTTAGCAAATATTAATCTACTTCTTCGAAGTCAGCGTCAACAACGCCATCATTATTTGAAGATGCTTGTTCTGTTGGTCCTTCTTGAGAAGCACCTGCTGCTTGTTGAGCTGCGGCTGCTTGTTCATAAAGTTTAACAGTTAAGTTTTGTACCACTTCATTTAAAGCATCACGTTTCACTTTCATAGCGTCTAAGTCATTTGCTTCAACAGCTGCTTTTAATTCATCACGAGCTGCTTCAGCTTTTTGAACGTCGCTAGCATCTACTTTACCATCTAATTCTTTCAATGTTTTATCAACAGTGAAGATTAATTGATCAACTTCGTTACGTAAATCTACTTCTTCTTTACGTTTTTTATCTGCTTCAGCATTTGCTTCTGCATCTTTTACCATACGTTCAATTTCTTCATCTGATAAACCTGAAGAAGATTTGATTGTAATTGCTTGTTCTTTACCAGTTCCTAAATCTTTAGCACGGACATTTACAATACCGTTTTTATCGATATCGAATGTTACCTCGATTTGTGGCACACCACGAGGTGCAGCAGGAATATCTGTTAATTGGAAGCGGCCTAAAGTCTTGTTGTCCGCAGCCATTGGACGTTCACCTTGTAATACGTGTACGTCTACTGCTGGTTGGTTATCCGCAGCTGTTGAGAATACTTGTGATTTACTTGTTGGGATTGTAGTGTTACGATCGATTAATTTAGTGAACACGCCACCCATTGTTTCAATACCAAGTGATAAAGGTGTTACGTCTAATAATACGATGTCTTTCACATCGCCAGAGATAACTCCACCCTGAATTGCAGCACCCATCGCTACTACTTCGTCTGGGTTTACTGATTTGTTAGGTTCTTTACCAGTTTCTTTACGTACAGCTTCTACAACTGCTGGAATACGAGTTGATCCACCAACTAATAACACTTGGTCGATATCAGAAGCTGATAAACCTGCGTCAGATAAAGCACGACGAACTGGTTCTTTTGTACGTTCTACTAAATCTTGAGTTAATTGATCAAATTTGGCACGAGTTAATGTCACTTCTAAGTGTAATGGTCCAGCTGCACCAGCAGAAATGAATGGTAAGCTGATTTGAGTTTGAGATACACCTGATAAGTCTTTCTTAGCTTTTTCAGCAGCATCTTTCAAACGTTGCATAGCCATTTTATCACTTGATAAATCAATACCATTATCACGTTGGAATTCTTCTACTAAGAAATCAATAATTTTTTGGTCGAAGTCATCCCCACCAAGATGGTTGTCACCAGCTGTAGATAATACGTCGAATACGCCATCTCCTAATTCAAGGATAGATACGTCGAATGTACCACCACCAAGGTCGAATACTAAGATTTTTTCTTCGTGGTCTACTTTATCTAAACCATATGCAAGAGCCGCTGCAGTTGGTTCGTTAACGATACGTTCAACTTCTAAACCAGCGATACGGCCAGCATCTTTTGTTGCTTGACGTTGTGCGTCGTTGAAGTATGCAGGTACAGTAATAACTGCTTTTTCAACTTTTTCTCCAAGATATTCTTCAGCATACCCTTTTAAGTATTGTAGAATCATTGCTGAAATTTCTTGTGGTGTATATGATTTACCTTCGATTTCTACTTTATATCCAGTTTCACCCATGTGACGTTTGATTGAAGCAATAGTATTTGGGTTAGTTACAGCTTGACGTTTTGCAACTTCACCTACTTGAATTTCTCCATTTTTGAACGCTACAACAGATGGTGTTGTACGATTTCCTTCTGGGTTTGCAATAATTTTTGCTTCGTTACCTTCTAAAACAGCTACTGCTGAGTTTGTTGTTCCTAAGTCAATACCAATAATTTTACTCATATTTAATTCACTCCTATTAATTAAATTTATTATTCTAAGAATCGACTTCTTATTGTGAAACGATGACCATCGCTGGTCGTAATACTCGATCTTTTAATTTATAACCTTTTTGATACACTTGCACCACGCGGTCTGCTTCTTGACCTTCTTCAACAGGAACAGTCTGAACAGCATGATGTAAGGTTGGATCAAACGGTTGGTTTAAAGCGTCGATTTCTTCGATTCCTTCTTCTTTTAGTGCATAAAGGAAACCTTCATACACCATCTCAACACCTTTTTTAAGGTTTTGAGCTTCTTCTGATTCACTTGGAGAAGCAATCGCTCTCTCAAGGTTATCAATCACGTTTAATAAGTTTTGTGCAAGACTTTGGCTGCGATATTTTGCAGCATCTTGTCTTTCTTTAGCGTTTCTTTTTTGAATGTTTGAGATTTCAGCAGAAAGTCGATACACTTGATCGTTTAACCTTTCTACTTCTTGTTGTAATTTCTCTTCATTCGAAAGTTCTGTTGTGGTTTCTTCAGTAACTTCTTCTTGAGGAGTTTCATCTGTCACTACATTTTCTTCATTTAATTCTTCTTTAATATTTTGTTCGTTTGTTTCCAAGATTTCATCTCCTTACTTTATAAGTTACGATAATAATCTTCTATCGTGGTTGCTAACTCTTCCCTGAGTCCTTTTACAATTGATAACACATTCGAATACGGCATATTCTTGGGTCCAAGTAATGCAATCAATCCTGTATCTTGGTTTGGTGTCTTGTAACTTGCTGTTACTAAACTAAAATCCCCAAGTAACGGATGATCCATTTCCGAGCCTAACCTTATTTGAATATCTTGATTCTCATTTATAACAAGTCGATGTAATTTCGTTTGATCATCCATCAATTGATAGATTCCTTTAAGATGATCAACGTTAGCATGATGATCAAAATAATTGAGCAAATACCTTCTACCAGCAACATGCATTCGATCGTTTTCAAATCGATTCATCATCTCTTGAATCACTTTGACAATCTGAATTTGAGAATTCATATAACGATTCATTAGAATTGGTAAATCCGTTTTTAATCGTTTAGCAACGATATCTAACGGAACTCCGATTAACTCATCATTGATGATACGAACTACTTTATCTAAATCACTATCATCAATCGTCCCTGGAATTGTATAGACTTTGTTTTCAACTAAACCATTGCTGATAACAACGATTGCCATCACTTGATTTGGGTTTAATCGAACAAGTCTAAAACCAGATAATGTTGCAGTTTTCACTTCAGGTCCAAAAGAAATTGCGGTGTAATTTGTTAACGTTGATAATATATCTGCCGATAAACGAAATACATCTTGAATCTCTAATGTGGACTGTTGGAAAACCTCTCGAATTTGATTTCGAATGCTTAAAGGAACTGGTTGCTTTTGTCCTGGCAAGATATTGTCAATATAGTAACGGTAACCTTTATTAGAAGGTACTCGTCCTGAAGAGGTATGGTTCTTTTCTAGGTACCCCATCTCTTCTAACTTCATCATTTCATTGCGAATTGTTGCTGAACTAAAAGGTAATTCTGCAACTTCCATCAACTTTTTAGACCCGACTGGTTCCAACGTTTCCGTATATAATTGTATGATTAATTGTAAGATTAGCAATTGTCTATTGGTTAACATCATAGTCACCTCTCTTTAGCACTTGACTAAGACGAGTGCTAACCACATTTATAATTTAACACATTGGTCAAATTAAGTCAACATGAAAATACTAGGACTTTAGACCGATTTTAATGAAATAAAATAAAAAGGTCAAAGTTGTTTAAAAGATGACAACTTTAACCTTTTTACTTTGAATGTAACATTATTAGAAAACACTATTATTTATAAATCGATTGATAAATAGGTATTAATTCATTCAAGGCTGTTTCCAAATCTTTTCTTATTTTAATTTCATCATTGGTAACCTTAATAGGAACTCTAATAATAACTTTACGAAGATTTCCGCATTCCACTTCATTTAGTAAAAACTTTCTATTTTCTTCATTGTAAGGATATTCGAATATATTCTTTTTAGAATCAGAAGCAACATAGACACAACGAAAATCCAAAGCTTCTCTTAGAACTTTATTTTGTTTTGTAAGCGAATCTTCATTCAACTTTCTCTCAATAATACTCAGTTCAACATATACGCCAATTTCTTTATTCTCTTCGTATAGGCGTATTGCAAACGTTGGATCTCCTTTTTCATGCCCTTCTTCGATAAAATATCTCCAAAAAGAAGGTCTAATGATTTGAGCCTGATTCATCCATTGGCTAATCGGTTCTGGTTTAAAATTTTGAAGAAGGTTAGAAAATAATTCTGTTAATTTCTCAAACTCTTTACGGGCTTCTTGTCCACACGATTTTATCTGTTCCATTTCCTTTTTGGAATCAGGAAATCGATTAGGATTTTTGTATTTTAAACTATTATAGTTATAGAATAACTTTATTTTTTTAATGTTAATCATCATCATTTTCCTTTTAAACAAAAAACAGGTGAAGAACTCACCTGTTTAGTCTTATTATTTTGTAGCACGACGTACGTATGTACCTTCTGCAGTGTTAACTTCTAAATACTCTCCTGCTTCAATGAAGTCTGGAACGTTAACTACTAAACCTGTTTCCATTGTAGCTGGTTTACCAGAACCTGTAACTGTAGCGCCTTTAATTGATGGTTGAGTTTCAGTAACTTGCAATACAACTGTTGATGGTAATGAAACCCCGATTACTTCTGAACCGTAGAATTGGATTTTTACTTCCATGTTTTCAAGAATGTATTTCAATTCTTGTTCGATTGTTTCTTCAGGAATTTCGTATTGTTCGTATGTTTCTAAGTCCATGAATACTCCAACGCCATCTTGGCTGTATAAGTATTGAACATCTTTTGTATCGATGTGTGCACGTTCAACTTTTTCATCAGGACGCATTGTTGTATCAACTGTTGAACCGTTACGAACGTCACGGATTTTCATACGCATTACTGTGTTCCCTTTACCTGGTTTGTGGTGGCTGATTTCCAACACTTTAATTAATTTTCCATCAAGAATGAATGTCATTCCAGCTTTTAAATCACTTACGTTAATCATTTTCTGACTCCTTTTGTTAAATTTTACTTTCTATTTATACCACATTTTCGTTGAAAATGCACTATATTCAGTAAAATTTGAATTTTATAAAATACCAACTCGTTTAAAGATTAAATCTACATTTTTAATATGGTAATGATAATCGAATGCATCATCTATCTCTTCTTTTGAAAGTGTCGACATAATTTCTGGTTGGTTTTCTAAAACAGAACGGAAAGCTAACTTTTCATCCCATGCTTTAGCAGTGCATGGCTGCACTAAATCATACGCTTTTTCGCGGCTCATTCCTTTGTCGATAAGTTTCAATAACACACGTTGACTGTAAATAAGTCCGAAAGTCGCATCCATATTGCGTAACATGTTTTCTGGGAACACCGTCAAGTTTTTAATAATATTACCGAAACGACGAAGCATATAGTTGAGTAGAATTGTGCTATCTGGAATAATAATACGTTCAGCTGAAGAATGTGAGATATCACGTTCGTGCCATAAGTTCACGTTCTCATACGCTGTAACAATATGTCCTCTAATGACACGAGCAAGTCCCGCCATATTTTCAGATCCGATTGGATTACGTTTATGTGGCATTGCTGAAGATCCTTTTTGCCCTTTTGCAAAGAACTCTTCTACTTCACGTGTTTCAGATTTTTGTAGTCCACGGATTTCTGTCGCGAATTTTTCAATACTTGTAGCAATTAATGCAATAGTAGAAATGTAATCCGCATGCAAGTCACGAGGCAAGACCTGTGTCGAGATTTCTTGAGGACGAATTCCTAGCTTTCCACACACATAGGCTTCTACTTCTGGAGAAATATTGGCAAAAGTACCAACCGCCCCACTAATTTTACCCGCTTCAACCCCTTTTGCAGCACGTTCGAAACGTTCGATATTGCGTTTCATTTCTGAATACCATAAGGCTAATTTCAAGCCGAAAGTTGTTGGTTCAGCGTGAACTCCATGCGTTCTTCCCATGCAAACTGTATCTTTATACGCTAGTGCTTTTTCTTTAATGATTTCTAAGAAGTCCGCTAAGTCCTTTCGTAAAATGTCGTTGCCTTGTTTTAATTGATACCCGTAAGCTGTATCCACTACGTCGGTACTTGTTAGGCCATAGTGAACCCATTTCTTTTCTTCTCCAAGACTTTCAGAGACACATCTTGTAAAAGCAACGACATCATGTCTTGTCTCTTCTTCGATTTCTAAAATACGTTCAACTGTGAATTTCGCATTTTTTCGAATCTTTTCTACGTCTTCTTTAGGGATTTCTCCTAATTCCGCCCAAGCTTCATCTGCTAAGATTTCAACTTCTAGCCAACAATTATAACGATTTTCATCAGACCAAATTTTTGCCATTTCTGGACGTGTATAACGTGTAATCATGATTTCCTCCTAATACAACTCCATTGTAACGTGTGAAATACCAACAATATCGTATGGTTCTGAAATAACTTCAAACCCGAGTGATTCATATAATTTTACTAAGTGTGCTTGTGCATGAACCTCAATTATAGTATCCATAAACCACTCTTTACAAACTTCTTTTGCGCGCTCTAACAACGCACGACCTTTTCCTTGCCCTTGGTATCGCTTGTCTATTAACACTCTACCAAGACGAACTTTATCCTTTTCAGGGATAATGCGTAAATAAGAAATTACTTCATGAACATCATTCATTTCAAATAAATGCCATGATTTTTTATCCGTATCGTTAATTTCTTGATAATTCAAATCTTGTCCGACAATAAAGATTTCGATTCTGGCTTTGTAAATCGCAACAATCTCTTCCTTCGTTAGTTCATCATAGTTTTTTAAATACCACATCGAGAATCAACCTCTCTTTGTCTTGAAATAATTTCTTGTATCTTGTTCATCTTTCTTTAATTGAGCGATTAACGCATCTATTCCGTCAAATTTCAATTCTGGTCTTAAATATTTTAACCATTTCACCCGAACTGGAAGGTGGTAAATATCTTTATCAAAATCGAGTAAATTCACTTCAATCGTTACCTTATGAACATCATCAAATGTAGGATTGATTCCAATAGAAGCCATACCAGGAATCCATTTCCCTTCCACAAGCATCTCAACAATATACACTCCATTTTTTAAAAGGAATGTATCATTGGAAACTTCAATATTTGCAGTTGGGAATCCTAACATTTTACTACCACGTCCAAAACCGTGAACAACAACTCCATTCATAATGTAGTCGTAACCTAACAACTCGTTAGCTTTTTCAATCTCACCTTGGAGCAGTAAATCACGAACAGCGGTAGAACTAATCTTTCCATTTTCACTCTTTTGTTCAGCAATCGAAATAATCTCAAAACGATTAGAAGCGTAATTTGGTAACAATTCCATATTCGCAATATCTCGTTTCCCGTAAGTATAGTCAAATCCTGCTACGACAACCTTTGCGTTTAAATCGACAATGTATTGATCTACAAACTCTTGTGGTGAAAGAGCTCCAAATTCTTTTGTGAAATCAACCAAATAGAAAATATCGACACCAAGTTCTTTTAATAGTTCTTTCTTGCGTTCTAGAGGAGATACATATTGAATGCTATCAGGATCTACATTTTGGAAAATAACAGATGGATGCTGGTTAAAAGACATCACTGCTACTTTATAACCGCGTTCCTCTGCGATTTTTTTTGCTGTTGTAATCACTTCTTTATGTCCTAGATGAATTCCATCAAAAAATCCTAAAGCGAGGACAATTGGTTCCTGAATAATACACTCTTTAGCATAAGGGTGTGATAACTCAATTGTTTGCATTCTTCTCTCCTTTCTAAAACATTTTTATTGGTTTTAATAAGCCTTTTTTGACTGGATGAGGACCATAAATTGCTATGAGTTGGTTTCCATAATAACAAGCAGTCGGTGAAACAATTTGTGGAAACTCATCTTGAGTTAAAAGGGCACCATTTTTAAAACGAACGAATTCATCCTTTGTTAAAATCATTCGAGGATATTCATCGAATACAATATCTACTGGTTTTAGTGCTTCTTGAACTTTATCGTTTACAACAAGTTCATTTAGCTGCTCTAATGTAATGCAATCATCTGCATGGAAAGGTCCGCTTTTTACACGGGTTAATTGCGACATATGCGCCTCAACACCCAATGATTTTCCTAGATCAACAGAAAGTGTTCGAACGTAAGTCCCTTTACTACAGCTCACTTCAAACTTCCATGATTGTGTCTTCCTATCTACATTATACACTGGCTCTGAAATCCGTTTGAAGTCGAAAATTGTTGCTTTACGAGAAGGTCGTTCCACTTCTTCTCCGGCTCTTGCGTATTCATACAGACGTTTCCCATTTACTTTAACTGCAGAATACATTGGTGGAATTTGAGTAATTTCTCCAATAAACTCCTGCATTCTTTCGTCAATTTCTTGATTTAAAAAAGGTGTTTCAATAGGCGTTGTAGATACAACATTTCCATGTGCATCTTCCGTCTCAGTTGAAAATCCTAATGTGATTTCTCCTTGGTAAACTTTATTGGATTCGTGAAGATTCTCAACAACCTTGGTCGCCTTACCAATACAGATTGGTAACACTCCATCTACTTCAGGATCCAGCGTTCCTGAATGTCCGACTTTTTTTGTTCTTAATAATTTTCTAACTTTATAGACACAGTCGAACGACGTCATGCCTCTTTCTTTCCATAATGGAAGGATTCCATCCATTCGTTTCATCCTTTCAAGGTTTACATTTGCTAACTTATTGTAACATAATTCATCCTTTTCCTCATTGATATTGAATATAGGTTTTATTTGAAAAATATGCTATTATAAGATGTAAACTAATTTGATAGGAGTGACTTTATGTCTAGAGTATATATTGTAACGGACTCGACAGCAGATTTAACTGAAGAGGAAGTAAAACAATTTGAAATCTCTATCGTACCAATGAATATTTCAATCGATGATGAAAACTATATCGATGGTGTAACGATTACAAAAGATGAATTTAAAGAAAAAATGATTGCAAGTAGCGAGCTTCCAAAAACAGCTCAACCATCTATTGGTCGTTTCGTAGAAGTATACGATGAGCTTGGAAAAAACGGTGACTCTATTATCTCGATTCAGATGATGCGTTCGATTAGTGGTACCGTTGATGCCGCTCGCCAAGCAGCTGATATTACTGAGACAAATGTCACAGTAGTGGATTCAGCCTTCACTTCCAGATCTATGGGTATGATTGTTAAAGAGGCCGCCAAAGCCGCTCAAGAAGGAAAAACAGTAGAAGAAATTCTAGAAATTGTTGAAGATGCCAAGAAACGCACTACCCTTTACTTAACAGTCGTTAACTTAGATAACTTAATTAAAGGTGGACGAATTAGTCAATTAATGGGGATGTTTTCAAATTTACTTAATATTAAATTATTCCTTCAAGTTATCCACGGAAAAATTGAAATTATTCAAAAAGGCCGTGGTTTAAAATCTCTTCAAAAAAAATACGATGAAATTTTTAAAGAAATGAAAGCTGTTCCTAATGGTATTCAAGAAATTGGTATTATGCATGCTGGTTTAAGTGAATTTAACGAAGGAAATATCGCTCGTGTACGTGAACTCTTCCCTAATGTTCCTCTCACAATTGTAACAACTTCACCAATTATCATGAGCCACACAGGCGTTGATGCTATGGCGATTACTTACTTAGAAAATAAATAAAAATAAAGCAACTAACTCTGGCTTTCAGAATTAGTTGCTTTTTTTGTTAGTTTAATAGTTGTCCAATAAAGATACCCACATAAGTACCAATAATGTATCCTAGAGTCCCTACAAGCATTGTAGGTGCTACGAATCGATGCCATCCTTTAGAAATAGCCATCGCTGCAGCAGTTGTTGGTCCACCAATATTCGCATTTGAAGCGAGAATGGCTTCTTCTACTGTAAAGCCAAATATTTTTGCTCCAGCAAATGTCACTGCCATATTCACGAAAACCATAATTGCACAGAACACAAGTAATAATGGAGATTTTTCAATGATTGCTCCGATTGAAGCTGGAATTCCAATTACCACAAAGAATAAATAAATTAAGAAAGTTCCAATTTCATTAGCACCACTAATCTTTTTGAAGTGTTTTGCAAAAAATGTTGAACACGCAACCGTTAAAGTCGTTAGGATTAAATATTTATTCGAAAGAAGTTGAATAAGGCTGTTATCTCCTAAGCGCGAAATCATTTCTGATAACGTAAAGCTAATGGTTACGATAATCACAGAGATTGCGTAAACAAATGCAACATCTTGAACAGTAATCACAGTGTCTTTCCCATAAGCTTTTTCTTCTTCCTCTTTAACGTCTTCTTTATACGTAAATTTAAAATGCTTTTTAAAGAATCCAATTGAAGGAATCATCAATAAAATTAAGAAATAGAATACCATTAACAAGTTATCAGCTACTGTAGCTGCAGAAATGAGTTCTTTTGGAATATCGAAAGCTGATGAAACAGCAACAAAGTTTACACCTCCACCAATATAACTTCCGACCATCATCCCTGCTATATGGTTTAATACTGGAATCGATTTTGATAACAATAGATACCCTAAAAATGCACCTAAAACTGTTCCTAGTGAACTAATCAGGAAAATAACCACTAACCGTCCACTTTCCTTCCAAATTTGCTTTAAATCACATTGAAATAATAGCATCGGAATAGCTAGAGGTACTACAACACCCCAAACTTGATCGTAAACAGGTGAATCTACAGGAATAATCCCCAAATTGCTTAAAGTTGCAGCTAATAAAAGTCCTATAATGGCTCCACTAATCTTAGCCGCCCATTTATATCGATTTTCTAAAAAGATACTGATGGTCGCAATTCCAACAATAATAGACCACAATACCCATGTATTATTTGCATCAATCATAAAACACCTCGTCTAACTTTTTCATATAATTGAAAAATACCATATATGGTATTTTTTTATCAAAAGAGCAAAAGAATCTTTATGCTTGAAGTCCTTTTGCCCTTTAAAATTTTATCGTTGTTCATCTTCTTCATGAATTGATTTTAGAAGTTCATCAATATGATTTCCGTAATCTACCGATTCATCGCGTTTAAAGAGTAATTCAGGTGTTTTATACAATGATAGACGTTTGCCTAATTCTCGACGGATTAATCCTTTAGACTTTTCTAAGCCACGTTCTGTCGCTTGACGCTCACTTGCTAATTTATGAAGTGTTGTGTAGTAAATGGTAGCAATTTGCAGATCACCAGTTACTTCAACTTCAGTAATTGTAATTTCTTGTACACGTGGGTCACGCACCTTTTTAGATAAGATATCATTTACTTCACGTAAAATTTCTTGTGACACACGTCCAACTCTAAAGTTTGCCATTTTGTCTCCTTTCCAACGAAAGAGGCACTGCAATCAGTCCCTCTTCGTTCTACTTAAATCATAATATTAATTTAGTATTTGCAGTCGATTCATATCGAATTTTCTCGCACTATTTGTATAACGGCTTGAAAATTCTGAATCGACGTGCGTTTCCCGAAACATCCGCTCAACTATCCTAGTCGATTACGGTGTTCCGGTCCAACGGTTCGATTCATAACGAATTTTCTCGCACTATTTTCTTTTAATCTCGACCATTTCGTATGCTTCGATGATATCGTCTACCTTAATGTCGTTGTAGCCTTCAATCATGATACCGCACTCGAATCCAAGTTTAACTTCTTTAGCATCGTCTTTGAAGCGTTTCAAGCTTGCTAATTCTCCTTCGTAAATAACAATGTTATCACGGATTAAACGAACTGAGCTTGAGCGTTTAACAACACCTTCTAATACGTATGAACCAGCAATTGTTCCAAGTTTAGATACAGTGTATGTTTCACGAACGATTGCTTGACCAGTAATTTTTTCTTCAAATTCTGGATCTAACATACCTTTCATCGCTGTTTCGATTTCATCAATTACATTATAAATGATACGGTGTAAGCGAATATCTACTTGATCAGATTCCGCTTGAATTTTCGCTTGTGGCGTAGGTCTCACGTTAAATCCGATGATAATTGCGTTACTTGCTGTTGCAAGAGTAATATCACTCTCGTTGATTGCCCCTACAGCTGTATGGATAATCTTCACACGAACACCTTCAACTTCAATCTTTTGTAAGCTTGATGCTAACGCTTCAACAGAACCTTGTACGTCTGCCTTGATAATCACATTAACTTCTTTCAATTCTCCTTCTTTCAATGTAGAGAATAAGTTGTCTAATGTAATACGGCTTGAAGCATTACGTTGTTCGATTAACGCTCGTTTTGCACGTTCTTCACCAGCAGCACGAGCAGTTTTTTCGTCTTCGAATACTACGAAGCGGTCCCCAGCTTGAGGTGAAGCATTAAGACCTGTAATTTCAACTGGAGTCGCAGGTAAAGCAGTTTTCACACGGCGTCCTTGGTCATTCACCATTACACGGACACGTCCAAATGTATTACCAACAACGATTGGATCCCCAACTTTAAGAGTTCCTTCTTGAACCAATAATGTTGCGATAGGCCCTTTTGATTTGTCTAAACGTGCTTCAATTACAGTACCTAAAGCTAATCGGTTAGGGTTTGCTTTCAATTCTTGAACTTCAGCCACTAATAGAATCATTTCTAGTAATTCTTCGATGTTTTGGTTGAATTTCGCTGAAATCTCAACGAAAATTGTGTCTCCACCCCATGCTTCAGGCACAAGTCCTAAATCAGAAAGTTCTTGCATCACACGTCCAGGGTTTGCTGCCGGTTTATCGATTTTGTTCACAGCAACAATAATTGGAACATCTGCCGCTTTAGCATGGTTAATCGCTTCGATTGTTTGTGGCATTACACCGTCATCAGCTGCTACTACGATAACAGTAATATCAGTGATATCTGCACCACGCGCACGCATTGTTGTAAATGCCGCGTGACCTGGAGTATCTAAGAATGTAATTGGTTTTCCATCAATTTTGATTTGGTACGCACCAATATGTTGAGTAATTCCCCCTGCTTCTCCCGCTACAACTGAAGAGTTACGTAATTGGTCAAGCAATGTTGTTTTACCGTGGTCAACGTGTCCCATGATAGTTACAACTGGAGGACGTACAGTACTTTCAACGTTTTCAGAAGCTGCTTCTTCAAAATACACATCTAAATCAGAAATATCTTTTTCGATTTTTTCTTCAGCATCCATACCGTAGTCAGCCGCCAATAATTCAATAGCGTCCTTTGATAGACCTTGGTTTAATGTTGCCATTACGCCTAGTAAAAATAATTTTTTGATGATTTCTGCTGGTTCACGTTTGATTTTCTTCGCTAATTCAGCAACAGTCATACCATCTGTGTATACTAATACATCTGGTAATTCATGGAATTTACGTGCAGGAACAGCTGGTTTAGTTTTTTGTTCATCACGACGGTTACCTTTTTTACCTTTTTGGTTGCGGTTTTTCTTGCTGAAACCATCATTGTTAGAATCGCTATAACGTTGTTGGTTTCTTCTTTCGTTATTACGATTGTTTCTTGGTGATTCGAAACGATCGTTGTTATTGTTTTGTTTTTGGTTATTACGAGGACGTTCTGCTTGTCCTTGTTGGTTTGAATGAGCTTCAGTACGTGCTGGTTCTTTCTTAAATGAAGGACGGTTTCCATTCGCATTTTGTTGTTTTTGATTTGGACGTTCTTGATTTCTCTTATCATTTTGGTCATGACGTCTTTGGTTGTGAGAATGGTTTCGTTCTTGATTTTGTTTTTGATGTCCTTGTTTTGGAGCGCGATCTTCTCTCTTCGTCAATTCTTGCTTAGGAACTACTTTTTTAGTTTCAGCTTTTTTCGCTTCTTGTTTTGGAGCAGATTTTACTTCTTGCTTTGGAACCTTTGCAGGTTTAGTAGCAGACTTAGAATTCCAAGCTCCTTTAATTTTTGAGATTTCAGATTCTTCCATTGTAGACATATGACTATTATATGAAATACCTACTTCTTTTGCTTTTTCAATAATTTCTTTACTAGCCACATTCAATTCTTTCGCTAATTCGTATACGCGAGTTTTCGACATAGTCTCACCTTCCTATTCGTTCATATCGTTAAATCCCTTCATCTTCAGTAGACTCTTTGTAAACCCTCGATCATCAATTAAAACGATGGAACGTCTTTTGCCAATCGCTAGAGACAATTCATCCGTTTCAAATTGCTGAACAAAAGGAATTTCATAATATTCACATTTGTTTTTGATTTTTTTAACCGTGTTTGCACTACAATCTTTGGTACAAATCACTAAATTTCCTTTTTGTCTTTGAATACTTTGGATAACTTGCTCCTCACCACTAATCAGTTTACGAGCAGCTGTTGCCATTCCAAGTAGATTCAAAGCTCTTTGTTTAACGAGCTCTTCCATCACTAAATAACTCTTTTCTTGCTTTTTGATGTTCTACATAAGCGAGAAGTTCTTCGTAAAATGCATCTGGAATTTCAATTTCTAATTGTTTTTCAAACAGACGATTTTTCCAAGCTTTCTCAACTAAAGTAGGTTCAAGAGTAATATAAGCGCCACGGCCGTTTACTTTACCAGTTGGATCGATTTGCGCAACACCTTCAGCATTACGAACAATACGAACCAACTCTTTCTTCGGCATCATTTCACCAGAAGCGATACAACGGCGCATCGGAATCTTTTTCTTTTTCATCGTGCACCTCCTGTATTTTATTCTTCTTCAGAAGAATATTCTTCTGTTTCTTCAACGACTGGATTTGCTAAGTTTTCTAAATACTCTTCATAAGCAGTTTCAGATTTAATATCAATACGGTATCCTGTTAATTTTGCTGCTAAGCGTGCATTTTGACCACGTTTTCCGATTGCTAAAGAAAGCTGGTGGTCAGGAACAACGACGATACAACCGTTATTATCCGAATTAAATTCAACTTTCAACACTTGAGCTGGATTTAAAGCATTTTTAATATAGATTGCTGGATCTTCATTCCATTCAACAATATCCATATTTTCACCATTTAATTCTTCAACAATGTTATGAACACGTTGCCCACGTGGCCCTACACATGTGCCGACAGGATCTAAGTTAGCATCGTTAGTACGAACTGCAACTTTAGCACGATCTCCTGCTTCACGTGCAATAGATACAATTTCTACTACACCATCATAAATTTCAGGAACTTCTTGTTCAAATAGACGTTTTAATAAATCTGCGTGCGTACGACTTACAAAAATTTGTGGCCCTTTTGTAGTGTTATCTACTTTAGAAACTAAAACTTTGATTCGTTGATCTGGTAAGTACTCTTCTGTTGGGATTTGGTCTTGTTTGGCCATTCCGGCAACGATACGACCAAGGTTTACATAGACATAACGGAAATCTTGACGATCTACAACACCTGTCATGATTTCATTTTCGTATTGAATGAATTCATTATAGATATTTGTTCGTTCAGCATCACGAAGACGTTGCATAATGACCTGTTTCGCTGTTTGAGCAGCAATACGTCCGAAGTCTTTTGGAGTTACTTCAAAACGAATTTTATCTCCAACTTCATAGGCTTTATGCTTTTCGTGCGCCTCTTCAAGACTAACTTCTAGTGTTGAATCGAATACATATTCAACTACTTCTTTTACAGCATAAACGTGCATATTTCCTTTCTTTTGGTCAAACTCTACTTCTACATTTTGTGCTTGTCCATAGTTTTTCTTGTATGCAGATACTAATGCTGCTTCTAAAGCTGTAATCACAACATCTTTAGAGATTCCTTTTTCTTCTTCGAGAACTGTTAATGCTCTAAGCATTTCTTTACTCATTTGTTTACTCCTTTACTTCTTAGAATTTGATTGCAAGACGAGCTTTCGCAATGTTTTTTCGTTCAATGGTAAATTCTTTTGTTCTAGTTTTGATTTGTACGTTCAATGTAACGGTTTCTTCGTCGACGGAAAGAAGTGTTCCTTCAAGGAATTTCTCACCTTCAATATTTTGATAAAACGATAAATGAACGTATGAACCAATGGCTGCTTTTAATTCTTCCTCGTTTCTTAATGGGCGTTCTGCACCAGGTGAAGAAACTTCTAGGAAGTATGCTTGTGGAATTGGATCTGGATTTTGAGCGTCAAGAATCTCACTAAATTTTTCACTCATAAATGCACAATCGTCTAAATCGATTCCACCTGGTTTATCCAAGTAAAAACGTAGAAACCAATTTTTTCCTTCTTTAACAAATTCTAATTCGAATAACTCAAAGCCTTCTTTTTGGATCACATCTCTAGTAAGCTCTGTTACCGTCTCAGTTACTTTACTCATAGCCTCAACCTCCTTATTAATCGAGTCCATGTCGATAAAAAGAGTGAGCGTTTCCGCTCACTCTCCTCTCAACTACTATTCTACTGTTTCAGTATATCATATTATTTGCGAATTTCGCAACTATTCTGATATTAGAACAAATCATCAAATAAAGATAATTGGTTTTCATCCGGCAGATGGTCTAAGACTTTATTTTCTGTCATATAATCAATTAAAGTCTTAGAAACTTTACCTCGAGTAGCTAAATCTTTCTTAGATAAGAAAGGTTGTTCTTGTCTAGCCTCAACGATTTTATTCGCAACGTTCAGTCCTAATCCTTGAATTGCTCTAAATGGAGCAATCAAAGAGTCGCCTTCTATCACAAAATTACTTGCCTCAGACTTATCAACATCCACCATCTTAAAGTGGAATCCACGTTCTACCATCTCGTTAGCAAGTTCAAGAACAGTTAGCAAGTTTTGTTCCTTCGCACTAGCTTCCATTCCTTTTTCCCTAATTTCTTTAATTCGTTTCTTAATCATCTCTTTTCCTTGAGACATTGCAACGATATCAAAATCTTGTGCACGCACTGAGAAATAAGCGCAATAGTATAACAATGGTTTATGAACCTTAAACCAAGCTACACGTAATGCCATTAAAACGTAGGCCGCGGCATGGGCTTTCGGGAACATATACTTAATTTTTAAACAAGACTGAATATACCATTCAGGTACATTATTTTCTCTCATAATAGCCTGGAAGTCATCAGGAATCCCTTTTCCTTTACGAACACCTTCCATAATTTTGAAAGCTACACCTTCTTCAACGCCTTTATGGATTAAGTACACCATAATATCGTCACGACATCCAATAACTTCAGAAAGTGGAATATTATGAAGTCGAATTAATTCTTCGGCATTTCCAAGATACACGTCCGTACCATGGGATAGACCAGAGATTTGAAGGAGCTCCGTAAATGTGTTTGGTTTTGTCTGTTCAAGCATCCCTCGAACGAATTTTGTACCAAATTCTGGAATCCCAAGAGTTCCTGTATTCGAGTCAATTTGTTCGGGTGTAACACCTAAAACTTCAGTACCACCGAAAATTTTCATTACTTCTGGATCATCTGGTGGAATTGATTTTGGATCCATTCCTGATAAGTCCTGCAACATACGAATCACGGTTGGATCATCGTGTCCAAGAATATCTAGTTTTAATACATTATCGTGAATCGAGTGGAAGTCAAAGTGTGTTGTTCTCCATTCAGCACTTAAATCATCAGCTGGATATTGAATTGGTGTAAAGTCGTAAACATCCATGTAATCCGGAATAACAATAATCCCTCCAGGATGTTGGCCTGTACTTCTTTTTACGCCAGTACAACCATTAGCAAGTCTTTCAACTTCAGCTTGTCTGAATTCTAATCCTAAATCTCTTTCGTATCCTTTTACATACCCAAATGCGGTCTTATCAGCAACCGTACTAATAGTTCCTGCACGATATACGTAATCTTCCCCGAATAATACTTTTGTATAGTTATGGGCTTGTGGCTGATATTCCCCACTAAAGTTTAAATCAATATCGGGAACTTTATCTCCGTAGAATCCTAGGAAGGTTTCAAACGGAATGTCGTGTCCATCTTTCACCATCCTCGTATTACATCTTGGACAGTTTTTTTCAGGTAAGTCAAAACCTGACCCAACTGATCCATCATCAAAGAATTCTGATAATTGGCACTGTGGACATCTATAGTGGGGTGCTAACGGATTCACTTCGGTAATTCCAGTTAAAGTAGCTACTAAGGATGAACCTACCGATCCACGTGAACCGACTAAATAACCGTCTTGATTACTCTTTAATACAAGTTTTTGAGCAATTAAATAAATTACCGAAAAACCATTTCCAATAATACTCTTTAGCTCTTTTTTAATACGATCATCCACAATTTTAGGAAGAGGGTTTCCATACCATTCATGGGCTTTATCATAACTTAGTTTAGTTATCTCATCCTCTGCTCCTTCAATTTTTGGAGTATATAAATCATCCTTTACAGGTGTAATTTCCTCTAATTGTTCGCTAACCCAATTAGAATTTGTAACGACCACCTCATAAGCTTTATCTTCTCCAAGAAATGCGAACTCTTTCAACATTTCATCTGTAGTTCTTAAATGAGCATCAGGATACTCTTGCGGAACTCCATTATTAACTGAAGTTAACAATATTTCTCTATAAATCTTATCTTCAGGATTTAAATAATGAACATTCCCAGTTGCCACAACTGGTTTTCCAAGTTCATCCCCTAATCTCACTAAATTTTGAATAATTTCTTCTAAGTGGTGTTCATTTCGAATTAATTCTTTTTTTATAAGAGGACGATATATAGCTTTTGGCATAATCTCGATGTAATCATAAAACTTCGCTTTTTCTTTCGCTTCGTTATACCCTTTTTGCATCATCGCTTCAAAAACTTCACCTTCAGCACATCCCGAACCTAGCAAGAATGAATCTCTTCGACTAGAGAGCATGCTCCTTAAAATACGAGGAACTCGGTAATAGTACTGAATGTTCGATTGAGAAACCACCTTGAATAACTCTTTTAATCCAGCTTGATCTTTTGCAAAAATCGTCGCATGGAAAGGACGGCCATTCTTAAATACTTCTTCAGGATGAATATTTGTATTTAATTCATCGTGATATAAAAGTTGATGGTCGTTTGCTGCTTCTTTCAAGAAAATGTGACATAAATAGCCTGTTGTTTCAGAATCATATACGGCACGGTGGTGTTGTTCTAAAGCAACATTATAACGTTTTGCAAGTGTATTTAAACGGTGTGATTTCAATTGTGGATGAAGCATACGAGATAATTCTAAAGTATCGATAACTGGTTGTTCAGTTCGATCAAGTCCAACATTCTCATACCCTGTATTTAAGAACCCCATATCAAAGCTAGCGTTATGTGCAACTAAGATACAATCTTTAGAAAATTCATGGAATTCTTTTAACACTTGTTCAACAGATTTAGAACCTCTGACCATATCGTCAGTAATCCCCGTAAGTTGAATTGTCGTTGCAGATAATGGATGACCAGGATCAATAAATTCTTCGAACTTGTCAATTACAACACCATTCTTCATTTTGACAGCTGCTAATTCGATAATGCTATCATAAATTGCAGAAAGCCCAGTGGTTTCCACGTCAAAAACTACATAAGTCGCATCTTCTAGTAAGATATGTTGAGGATTGTATGCTACATTCACATGGTCATCAACAATGTTTCCTTCTAAACCATAAAGAATCTTAATTCCGTTTTTCTTTCCAGCACCATGAGCTTCAGGATAAGCTTGTAAATTCGCATGATCTGTAATCGCAATCGCCTTATGTCCCCATTTAGCAGCTTGACTTATTAAATCACTTGGAGAATTCGTTGCATCCATTACAGACATATTCGTATGCATATGTAATTCAACACGTTTTTCTCCTTCAAATGTATCCTTTCTTCCTTCGTGTTTAACTACATTCATATCACGAATGATCATTCCCAGTTCTTGAGAATATTTATTAACCTCAATACTACCAAACGCCTTCACCCAGGTTCCTTTTTTTAATCCTTCTAACGCGGCTTCATCTTCAGGAGTTGAAGGAAATAAAGTAGCGCTGATTGATGAAGTGTAATCTGTTAGTTTAATATTCCCGAAAAGCTTTCCTTTTGCTTTTCCTCTTCGAAGTTCAATATCAAAAATTTTACCTTCAATAACAACATTTCGTTCTTCTTCAAAAATATCGGCAATGGCTCTCGTTTCAGAATTAGATTTGATGAGCTTCCCATAAATGACGCCGTCCTGCTTGGATGAAGTTGGCATAGACTTATTCTTTGAGGAAGAAGTCGCCATCATTTGTGCGTTCTTTTGAGCTTCATTAAAATCATCCTGAATTTGCTGTTCCTTTTGCTCAAAAAGCTCCGTCATCTTTTCATGCATTTCATCATCTAGTTGGATGTGAATTCCTACTTTTGGAAACCCAACTTCCATATATGCTTGCTGAATCTTTGGAATACAGTTTTTGACTAAGTGAGTTTTCGTTAATTCATTCGGACAATGAATTTGAATTTGATTATTTACGAACTTTGGTGTTTGTCCTAACAATATTTGATGAGAAACGGATGATTCATCCTTTATAGCATCAAGTATATAAGCCCAATAATCCTGAATTAAAGTTTCATTGACAATCACGTTTTCTTCAGTTGTTATGATTGCTTTTGCTCCACCAAAACGCTCGTAATTTTTACTCAATAATTCAGTAAACAATTGAAATTTTTCAAAGAGAAAAATATTTGGATTATGAATATGGAAAATCCAGTTTTGATTTGATTTTGAAATGTCAATTCGTAATAACTTAGCGTCATCAAAATCCGGTGAGAAAACATTAACATCAGCAATATCAAATTGTTCAATTACTTTTTTCATTAAATCTTTATGTGATTGACTCATTGTTTCCTCCTCTTTTATTACATAAGAAGAGTGTTCTACGGATGTAGAAACACTCTTAGGTTAATTAAATAATTTCATAATATCATTCCAAGTAACAAGAAGCATTAATGCAAAAAGGAAGATAGCTCCTGCAATCGTTAAATAGCCCTCTTTTTCAGGATCTAATGGTTTCTTTCTTATTCCTTCGATAAAGTTTAAAACAAGTTTTCCTCCATCTAAAGCAGGAATTGGTAAAAGATTCATTACTCCAAGATTAGCACTAATCATTCCCATAAATGAAAGTAAATCTATTAAACCATTCTTAGCAACCTGTGAGGTCAAACTGTAAATAGCCACTGGTCCACCAAGTTGATTTAAATTAAAACCTTTAGTAAAAATTGATCCTAATGCAGACAATACCAACACAATTACACTGATTGTTTGCGTAAATCCATATCCAAGAATCGATAAAATACTATTATCTAAAGTTCTAGTTACACCTAGTTGGCCTATTTTACTTCCGTTCTGACCTTCAACTGATTTTGGAGTGATACTGACATTTTTTGTATCACCATTCCTTTGAATTGTCATCGAAAGAGTCTTATCCGCGCTTGAACGAACAATTGAAGTCATTTCATCCCATGAGTGAATATCTACTCCGTCAATCGAAATGATTTTATCCGATGTTTGAAGTCCCGCTTCATGAGCAGCTGATTGATCACTAACTTGGCCAATTACAGGATCATTAGAAGGTACTCCACCTTGCATAAAACCTACGATAATAAAAATGATGATGGATAAAATAAAATTATTCATTGGCCCTGCAGCATTCGTTTTAATTCGATTCCATAAACTGGCAGAGTTAAATTGACGTTCAATCGGTGCGACAACAACCTCCGTACCATCACTCTCAATGATTGTTGCTTGTTTAGAAACCGTTAAATTTACTTTTTCTTCTGAATTGACAAAGTAGCCACTTAAAGTCATTGAACGATGCAAATCAGCTTCTTCTATTTGGAAAGGGACTGAATTTTCAATGATTAAATGTTCATCAAAGTTTAGTTTTTGAACAATATTTTCTTTATCCAATTCAATAGTAATCATCATTCCAGGTTTAATTTCTTGTTCATCCTCATCATGACCTGCCATTCTAACATAACCACCAATTGGCAATAATCTTAATGTATAAACCGTTTCACCTTTACGAACCTGAAAAATTTTTGGCCCCATTCCGATTGCAAATTCTCTAACTAAAATTCCAGCTTTCTTAGCAAAATAATAGTGACCAAATTCGTGAATTATAACAATAACACTAAAAACAAACAAGAATGCAATAATTGCTTGCAACTCTTTCACCTCTCTTAATTATTTCCAAAGAATTTATAAATAATTTGGAACATAAACATTGCAAAAAATGTAGAATCAAATCGATCTAAGACTCCACCATGTCCAGGAAATAGTTTTCCTGAATCCTTGACATTAAACTGTCTCTTATATGCAGACTCTACTAAATCTCCCAACTGTCCAAAAACTGATAAGCTAACCATTAATAAAACAAACTCTAAAACGGAGAAATTAACTGGATTATAGAATGGTACAACTAGTAATCCTAATGCTAAAGAACCAATCACCCCTCCAATAGAACCTTCAATTGTTTTATTCGGACTAATCTCAGGTGCTAATTTGTGTTTTCCAAATTTTCGTCCAAAAATATAAGCAAAGGAGTCTGTCCCCCAAATAATTAAGAACACAAAAATTGCCATCCCAAAACTAATACTTCTGACAAATAAAATCCCTGAAAAACCTCCACCAACGTATAGAGAAATGAGGGAGCAAAAAGCAGCATCTTCAAATGAGAATCGATCACTTTTATATACTGTTAATGTCATTAATAGCATGACTATAAGGAAATAAATGAAGAAATAATCTATTCCTCTAGGTAAAGCTACCAATGGTCTTTGTGAAAATAAAAACGACAATGTTGCTAATAATGTTAATACACCTTCAATAGAAAATATGTTCATTTTTTTCATTTGGAAAAATTCATAAATCCCAACGGTAGATAATAAAAGAAATAGTGTTCGAAGGCCTATTCCACCTTCATATAATAAAGGAAGGAAGATTCCCAAAGCGATTAAAGCAGTAATAACTCTTTTCCCCATCTAAGCAAGTCCTCCATAACGTCGATGTCTACTCTGATATGTTTGAATAGCTTTATGCAAATCTTCTTCAGAGAAATCAGGCCAAAAGATATCCGTAAAATAGTATTCACTATAAGCTAATTGCCATAGTAAAAAATTACTCAATCTAACTTCTCCGCTCGTACGTATCATTAAGTCAGGATTTTGTAATTCTCCTAAAAATTGAGTTTGTAAATGTGATTCAAAAATAGCCTCATCAATATTTTCGATTTCCAATTCGCCTTGTTTTACAAGCGTAGATATTGCCTTCGTTGCCTCAATAATTTCAGCACGCGAACCATAATTCAAAGCAAATGTTAAAACCATTCCAGTATTATTTTTGGTGTCTTCTACTGCTTTTAAAACAATGCTTTTTGTTGCTTCAGGTAATTCATCAATAAACCCAATTAATTGAATCTTCATATTTCTCTCTTGGAGCTCCGGCATGAATGTTCCAAAAAAATCACCCGGTAATTTCATTAAAAAACTGACTTCTTCAGTTGGTCTTTTCCAATTTTCAGTACTAAAAGCATATAAAGTCATTGCTTTCACGCCCAATTCATCAGCAGCAATAGCAATTCTTTTAACAGTGCTCATTCCCTCTTTATGTCCTGCTATTCTAGGAAGATTACGTTTTTTCGCCCAACGCCCATTTCCATCCATAATAACGGCAATGTGTTTTGGGATATTATTAGAATCTAAAGAAATTATTTCCGTTGCATCTTCTTTCTTTGATTGTTTCTTCCAAAAAACCATGGCATCCATTCCTTTTCATGTATTTCCTTTCTATTGTAACAGATGTTGCAGTTCTTTTATAGTATTCTATTTTCAAGATTAAAAAAAATATAACCTACTGAATACATTGGTTTATAAAGGGAAAAATGTTATACTTATAGACAGATTTATGAAACAAATAAAGGAGTCATGCCATGATTACTATGAAGGATATCGTGCTAGAGGGACATCCTGCTCTAAGAAAACGTGCAGAAAAACTTACCTTTCCTCTTTCACCTGAGCATCAAGAATTAGCTAAAGAGATGCTTGAATTTTTACATAACAGCCAAAATCCTGAAATTGCAGAAAAATACGGATTACGCGCAGGTGTCGGCTTAGCAGCACCTCAACTTGGAAAAAGCATTCAAATGATTGCTCTACTCGTTCCAGGTTTTGAGGAAGAAGAAGCGATTTTAGATGAAGTCTGGATTAATCCTCGTATCATGAGAGAATCCGTTAAAAAAGCTTGTTTGAAAGACGGAGAAGGATGCTTATCTGTTAATCGTGAAGTTCCAGGTATTGTACTTCGTCCAGAACGGATTACAGTTAAGTATCAGGATGTCAACGGTGATGAATTTGTTCGTACTTTAACTGATTATGAAGCTATCGTAGTTCAACATGAAATTGATCACTTAAATGGCGTTATGTTCTACGACCATATTAATCAATCACAACCAATGTATATTCCTAAAGGAGCCGTTGTCATTGGAGAATAAGAAACCCATTCTGGTGTTTGATTTAGACGATACTTTATATTCTAAAAAGAAAGTATTTTTGGATACTTTAGAAGAAATCTATCCAAATACTTCATTTGACGAGAGTTCGTATAAAATTTATCAAGAGAAAAGTGATGAAGCTTTTGAATTATTCTCAAAGGGAAAAATTTCGTTAGAAGAGAACCATTTCTCACGTATTCAAAATACGTTAACAGCTTTAGAGTTGCCCTCTTCATCACAAGAAACGATGACTTTTAAAAAACAATACCAGTTTATGATGGATCATATCCAATTAGATAAAGATTGGTTCTCATTTTTCGATTACCTGTCACCAAGAGCCAGTTTAGTACTTCTAACCAACGGACCAACAGACCATCAATTAAAGAAAATTCATTCACTAAACCTATATAAATGGTTTACCTCAAAAAATATTTTCATTTCTGAAGATACAGGGGTTAAAAAACCGGAACCTGAAGCTTTTATAAATGTTGAAAGATTATTTCCTAATAATTCTCCATCAAAATTTTGGATGATTGGCGATGATTTGAAAAACGATATTTTTGGTGCTAAACAAAGAAATTGGAATACAGTTTATTTCAAGTATGAAGAAACCATACAGTCTCTAATGAGCTCTCCTCTTTCAACTCCCAATCAATTATTAGAAAAATTGCTAGACGAATGTTCTTTCGACTTATAAAACTATGAAAATAGAAGCGTTCTATGCTAAAATATGATAGAAACATTATGAAAAAAATTAAAGGAGTACATACATGATTTTTAAAATTACTTACCAACCAACAAAAACAGAGGCTCCACGTCGTGAGAACACAGAAGCTTTGTATATCGAAGCAAGTGACAAGGTAGAAGCCCGCCGCCTTGTTGATGAAAATACTGAATACAACGTAGAGTTCATCCAAGAGCTAGATGAGAAACACCTAGCTTACGAAAAACAAAACCCAGAATTTAAATTAACGGTGTTCAAATAAAATGAAACCAAATATTAAAAACAACGAAACGGGCGTATTTGCTTTTGGCGGTTTAGGCGAAATCGGTAAAAACACTTATGGTGTTCAATTCCAAGATGAACTTATCATTTTGGATGCCGGTATTAAATTCCCTGAAGATGATTTACTCGGAATCGACTACGTGATACCCGATTATAGTTATATCGTTCAAAATATTAATAAAGTAAAAGGGCTATTTATTTCACATGGACACGAAGACCATATTGGTGGGATTCCTTTCTTAATTAAGCAAGCGAACATCCCTATTTATGCAACAAAACTTGCGATGTCCCTTATTCGAAATAAATTAGAAGAACACGGTCTTTTAAGAGATGCGATTCTTCACGAAATTGATGAAGACAGCGTGATTAAATTCCGTAAAACACAAGTGAGTTTCTATCGCACGACCCACTCCATTCCAGATGCATTTGGGATTGTGATTAAGACTCCTCCAGGAAATATCGTGTTTACAGGTGACTATAAGTTTGACTTCACTCCAGTTGGAGAACCAGCGAATCTTCACCGTATGGCACAAATCGGTTCAGAAGGTGTCCTTGTTCTCTTAGGAGACAGTACAAACTCTGAAGTTCCTGGATTTACTCAATCTGAACAAGTTGTTGGAAAATCAATTAAAGAAATTATCCAACGTGTGGATGGACGAATTATTTTTGCGACATTCGCGTCAAACGTTTCTCGTCTAAAACAAGTAACGGATGTGGCTGTAGCAACTGGACGTAAATTAGCTGTATTCGGACGTAGTATGGAAGCTAGTTTCCGAACAGCTAGAGAATTAGGCTATATTCAAGCGCCAGATGATACTTTTATTGATGGACGAGAAATCAATCAATACCCTTCTGAGAAAGTCATTATTTTATGTACAGGTTCTCAAGGGGAACCAATGGCGGCTCTTAGCCGTATTGCTAACGGGACTCACCGTCAAATCTCTATTCAACCTGGAGATACAGTCATCTTCTCTAGTTCACCAATCCCTGGAAACACTTCTAGCGTTAACCGAGTTATCAACCTTCTATCTGAAGCTGGTGCTGAAGTCATTCATGGTAAAGTAAACAATATTCACACTTCTGGACATGGTTCTCAAGAAGAACAAAAGTTAATGCTTCGCTTAATGAATCCTAAATACTTCGTTCCAGTTCATGGTGAATATCGTATGCAGAAGATTCAAGCGAACCTTGCAACTCAAGTGGGAATTCCAAAAGAAAACTCATTTATCTTAAGCAATGGTGATGTTCTTGCAGTCACAGCAGACTCAGCACGTAGAGCTGGCCACTTCTTTGCCGGAGATGTCTATGTTGATGGTAACGGAATTGGTGATATCGGAAACATTGTTCTTCGAGATCGTAAGACTCTCTCTCAAGATGGTTTAGTTATCTGCGTAGCTACTGTTGACTACGAAAACCGTGAACTAGTGGCTGGTCCAGATATGCTCTCTCGTGGGTTTATCTACATGAAAGAGTCTGGACAACTTCTAAATGAAGCACAAGCTATCCTTCGTGATGAAATTGAAGAATTGCTTTCTGACACCGAAGAAGTACTAAATGAACGATCTCTCAGAAATAAAATCACAGACGTTTTAGGTCCTTTCTTATTTAAGAAAACGGAACGTCATCCAATGATTCTTCCAGTAATTCTAGGAGTTACTGAGGCAGATACTTTAGAATAAATAAATTAAGAGGTGTAACGCAGTTGCGGTACACCTCTTTTCTATTGAACTTAAACTAGCTGTTATAGTTTACTTTCATTATTGGAGTACTTTTTTAACATCTTCAATCATTAATTTAGTAGATTGTAATCCACCACCGCTGAGATACCATAAGTCAGAAGTTAATTGGATGACACGGTTATTCTTCACAGCGTTTGTTTCTTTGAATAATGCATTGTTTAAAATTGTATCAGCATTTGAATTATCTCCACCAATTGCTAGAGTTCTATTTAATAAAATAATAGTATCAGGATTAATTTCTTTAACTCCTTCAAAGCTCATTTCTTGGCCATGTCTGCTATCTTCAATTTTTGCATCAGTCGCTTTGAATTTGAGTGATTGATAAAGAAATGCAAAACGTGAATCTGCGCCAAATGCGGACATTTTTCCCTCATTAAGCATTAAAGTTAATGTTTTATTAGTTGATTTTTCATTCACATCAGCCACTTTCTTAATCGAAGCTTCTAGTGATTTAATTTCTTCCTCTGCTTTCGTCTCTGCCTCTTTACCAAATAGTGATGCTACCAAGCGGATGTTTTTAGACACTGAATTCCAGTAGTCCTTTTGGTCCACTGAGAAAATAACGGTTGGTGCGATTTCTTTTAATTGGTCTAAATATTTAATCGTACGACCTGAAGCGATGATTAAATCGGGTTCTAATGCAGCAATGGCCTCAATATCTGGTTCCACCATTGATCCTGTTGGTTGAATACTTGATGGTAAATCTTTTAAGTATGCAGGCAAAGTTTTTAAAGGCATCCCTACAATATTATCGACAAAACCAAGTTCGCGAATTGTATCGGCAACCCCTAAATCAAATACAACAATTTTCTTTGGTTTTGTTTTAACCGTTACGTCTTCTTTCCCGTTAGTAAGAGTCACTTCACTCTTTTCTTCTACAGTAGCAGCTTGAGTTTGAGTCGTAGCTCCATCTGTTTTTGTTGTTTGTCCGCAAGCTGCAAGGATAAATACAGCTACTAAACTAATTAAAGCTAAAATTTTTTTCATTTTAATTCTCCGTTCTTAATAATACATATTTTTTTATCATTCAATTCAACGACTTCAAGTGGAATTTCATATAATGCTGATAACACATCATCCTTCATCACTTTATCGACTGTATCATGGATAATACATTTTCCATCTTTAAAACAAGCAATTTCATCTGAAAAATTACTTGCCATATTTAAATCATGCATCACAATCACGATCGATTTTTCTTTTTCATCGACTAAGAATCGCAGTAAATTCATTACTTCATATGCTTGTTTTAAATCGAGATGATTTAATGGTTCATCCAGTAAAATCCATTCTGTATCCTGAGCCAAAACCATCGCAATGAGCGCTCGTTGATACTGACCTCCAGATAAAGTTCCAATGTCCTGCGTTCTAAAAGAGGTAAGATTTGTATTCACGAGCGCCTCTTCTACGATACGCTCGTCCTCTTTGGTTATTTTTCCTTTTGTGTAAGGGAAACGACCAAAGCGAACAAATTCTTCTACCGTCATACTGACATGTACCTGCTGATTTTGTTTTAAAACAGCGAGTTCTTTTGCTAATTCTGTTGAGTTCCATGCTTCAACTTCTTGACCGTTGATAAATATAAATCCTTCGTCTTTAGGAAGAAGCCGACTCATCATCCCTAAAAGCGTTGATTTTCCAGCACCATTTGGTCCTATAAAGGCAGTCAGTCGCTGTTTTGACACTTCTAAATCCACATAATCAACAACTGGATGTCGATATTTTTTAGTAACACCTTTAAGTTGCACCAGGCTTCTCTCCTTTCACTAATAAGATTAAATACAATACTCCACCAATTCCCTCAATAAATACGCTTATAGGAATTGTAAGAAGAAATACTCTCTCAACAATCAATTGAGCCGAAAGTACAATTACAAGCCCTAAAATAGTCGAAAATAGCCATAATACGCCGTGTTTGTATTCTTTTGTCAGTTGATAGGTTAAATTCGCAATCATAAAACCTAAAAATTGAAGTGGCCCTACTAGAATCGTAGACAGACTCGTCATAATAATCACAATAACAATCACTACATTACTAAGACGTTTTGTATTGATCCCTAACATTTTAGCCCCATCTACTCCTAAATGAAGAGCATCGAGCTTATGCCTTAATTTAAAGAACACTATCATTAACAAGCCAAATAATACTAGAGCTCCGAATATCAATATTGGTTGTGCATTCATCTTTTGGAATGAAGGATAAAGAGAGCTTTGGAGTTTATCAAATTCATTTGGATCCATTAATACTTGTAAGAATGTACTTGCATTTCTAAGAAGTATCGAAAATGCCATTGTCAGTAACAATAACACTTTAAAATTAGAAAGAAGCATTCCTTTAGAGACGTTCATTAATAACAGTAACAGCATTATCTGAATAGTAATTGTAACAGCATAAATAAGGGCTGACTGTTCTACTTTTAGCCCTACTAAACTTTCAAAGTAATATAGTCCACTTTGAATAAAGACAAATAGGCTCTCAATTCCTAACACACCCGGCGTTAAAAATCGATTTTGCACAACGGTTTGAAAGCTAATCGTCGAGATTGGGATTGCACAAGATACAATCACCATAACCAGTAATTTTAATAATCGTCGTTGTAAAATAAAATTTGAAACAGTTGTACTATTTTTCGATGGTATCAGTAGATACGCTACTACTAGTAACACAACAATAATAGAAAGGATGCCTAAAAAGATTCTTGTTTTCTTTTTCATAGGTCTCCTCCTTTCTTTTCCAGGCGAATCACTTGGAAAATAAAGAGTGCGGCCCCAAGAATACTTAAGATGATACTTACGGAAATCTCATAAGGAGCAATGACCATTCGTGCGATAATGTCACAAGTTAAAACAAGACAGGCACCAACTAGCATTGTCAGTGGCACTAATACTTTCATTTGAGGCCCAAATCGCATACGGACGATATTTGGAACAATCACCCCAATAAACGGTAAGCTTCCCACTGTAATCATCGTTACACTCGTCGTTAGCGCAATAAGCACTAATGTTAATGACTCCATTCGCTTGACTGGAACGCCAAGATTTCGACTAATATCTTCCCCCATGCTGACTACCGTATAGTATTGGGCAAAAATAATACTAAGTACTAAAACAAATAAGCATAAATACAGCCATTCATACTGATTGGTTTGAATCATTGAAAATGAACCTTGCATCCATGACGATAAACTCTGTACAAGCTGAAATTGATACGCAATAAATTGAGTGCAGGCTCCAATCACACCACCAAAAATCAACCCAATTAAAGGAATCATCCATTTTTGTTTCAATGATAAATGGTGCTGTAATGTGATAAAAAGGGCCGAGAAGGCAATTGCAAACACAAACGATGTCGCCATCTTTTCTAACAGTCCAGGAGATGGGAATAATAATAAACTCATCATCAATCCCAGTTTTGCGGCGTCAACTGTACCAATCGTACTTGGCGAAGCAAACTCATTTTGAGTGATCGTCTGCATCAATAAACCCGATACACTCATTGCAGAAGCTGACAATAAAATACTCAACAATCTAGGAAATCTTGATTGCCAAAACAGTTGTGTTGCGCTCTCTCCTCCATTAAAAAATTCCATCCAAGAGAAGCTGGAAGCTCCAACAGAGAGTGAGATAATGCTTAATATAAGTAATAATATAAATAAATAACTAACTCTTTTCATGTTCTCTCTTTTCTAATTGATAACCATTCTCAATTACCACATTTGTTAGTTTACCAAATTATTCACTAGATTTAAACCTTTTTTCATGAAAATAATAGAGATTTAATAAAAATTGCAAACAAAAAAGAAGCAATCCTTAAAGACTGCTTCTCATACTCAATTCTTAATCTAAGAAATCTTTTAATTGTTTAGAACGACTTGGGTGGCGTAATTTACGTAATGCTTTCGCTTCAATTTGACGAATACGTTCACGAGTAACTCCGAATACTTGCCCTACTTGTTCTAATGTACGGATTTCACCGTTTTTATCAAGACCAAAACGTAAGCGAAGTACGTTTTCTTCACGGTCTGTTAATTGTTCAAGAACTTCATCAAGTTGCTCTTTCAACAATGCGTATGCTGTATGATCAGCTGGGCTTGTTGCATTGTCGTCTTCGATGAAATCACCTAAATGTGAATCGTCTTCTTCCCCAATTGGAGTTTCAAGAGAGACTGGTTCTTGAGCGATTTTTAAAATTTCACGAACTTTTTCAGTTGGTAAATCCATTTCTGCTCCAATTTCTTCCGGTGTAGGTTCGCGTCCTAAATCTTGTAATAGTTGTCTTTGAACACGTACTAATTTGTTGATTGTTTCAACCATATGTACTGGAATACGAATTGTACGTGCTTGGTCTGCAATAGCACGTGTAATCGCTTGACGAATCCACCATGTCGCATAAGTCGAGAATTTGAATCCTTTCGTGTGGTCGAATTTCTCAACGGCTTTCATTAATCCCATATTTCCTTCTTGGATTAAATCTAAGAATTGCATTCCACGACCTACATAACGTTTTGCAATGGATACTACTAAACGAAGGTTGGCTTCAGCTAATTCTTGTTTAGCTTCTGTATCCCCTTCTTGAATTCGAAGAGCTAAAGCAACCTCTTCATCCGCACTAAGAAGTGGAACTCGTCCGATTTCTTTCAAATACATACGAACGGAGTCATTAATTTTTGTATTAGATGATAAGGCAGTATCATCTTCAACAGTTCCAACTTCAGCTTGTCGTTGACTTTCAACGGATAACTGATGACTTGTTGGTTCACCATTTGCATCAACAACACTAACCCCTGCATCCTCAAATTTTTGAATTAACTTATCCATTCCTTCCGCATCCAATTCAAATGGGATTGCGATTTGTGCAGATAAATCATCGTATAAAATTTGACCGAATAATTTTCGTTCTGCAAGAAGCATTGAAGTTGCTTCATTCAGTGTTTGACCTTTTTCATTTTTTTGAACTGTCATTCACCATTCCTCCATTCATTTTATTTCTTAATTGTCGTTGAATCTCCATTATTTCACGCATCAATTGCTGGCGTAAAATATCATCTTTCATAAGAGCAGCACGATTCAACTCTTCTTTTTTACTAGCAAGCTGCTCTTTTAGTGAATTTTTTTTCGATAAAATATAAACTAAATCTTGAATTTCCTGTTCTGTACAATCCGGTGGAAAGTTAGACAGCTCAATTTCTGAAACAAGATTTCGGTTCAAAACATCTTTATCATCTAAAAAGAGGAAAAAATGTTGGACATCAACTTCATTATCTTCATTTTTAAAAGATTGTAACAATAAAAATAACTGTTCATAATGCGAATCAGGAAATACGAATTCAGAATCAATTCTATTTAGATAAGTCCATGCCTGTTCATTATGAAGCAATCGATACATCAATTGTCTTTGAATATGCTCATTCTTCGTAGTAGGTTTAATCTCAACTTGACGATAATGAGGAACCGACTCAGCGTTTGACTGCCTTTTTTGGTTTCCTAAGCGTAACCGTAATTGTTTTACCTGATTTAAAATGGTTGAGAAATCTAAATCAAATTCATCAGCGAGAGATTTCATCGCCAAGTTTAGCTCAACTTCATTATTAATTTTAGAAAGTTCTACAATCATTTCTTCGATATACTGAATTTTTTGGCTTTCTATTTGCAATGAATACTTTTTAGAAAGAAACCGTTTCTTAAATTGATATACCGTTTCTTGAGAATACTCTACTAATTCTTTAAACGCTTGAGTTCCCCGTTCTTTTATGAATTCATCAGGATCTAAGCCATTATCAAAAGGAATAATTCCTATTTTGAAAGCATTAGTGTCTTGAATCAATTCTATTGCACGATTCGTAGCTTCTAACCCTGCTTTATCCCCATCATAAGCAATCAGAATGGTATCTGTAACTTTCTGTAAAGTTTGTATTTGATCAGGAGTTAATGAGGTCCCCATTGAAGCTACCCCAATTGAAACACCTGCTTGCCAAGCAGAAATAACATCCATATACCCTTCAAATAAAATCACTTTATTCTGTTTTCGAATATTTTTCTTTGCTAAGTCGAAGTTGAAAAGAAAATTTCTTTTTGAAAAAAGGATTGTCTCTGGACTATTTAAATATTTTGCTTGAGAAGCGAAATGATCAGAATAACCTGGTAGGACTCTTCCGGAAAAAGCAATAATTTGGCCATGTTCATTTCTAAGCGGAATCATAATTCGTTGATTAAAACGATCAAAAAAACCGTTTTGATTTTCAGAAAATAGACCTGAAGCTTCCTTTTCCTCATCCGTTAATTGTAATTCTTGAAGGACTTGTTCTAATTGTGTTCTGTCTTTTAAAGAAAAACCAAATCCAAATTCTTTTAAGGTTTCAACTGTATAGCCACGATTTTTTAAATAATCTAAAGCTTCATGTCCACCTTTAGTATTTAAAAGAACGTGAGAATAAAACTCCGCCGCTTTTTCATGAGCCTCATATAATTTTTTCTCTTTTTTAGGAATAATCGTTTGCGTTGTCGGTAACTCTACATCGATATCAATGTTAGAGAGTTCAGCAACTCGAACCACAGATTCCGGAAAAGACAAGTTTTCAAGCTCTTGCATGAAATTAAAAACATTACCACCTCTCCCGCAGCTAAAACAATGGAATAATTGTTTTTCTTCTGTCACAGTGAAAGATGGTGTTCTTTCGTCATGAAATGGACAACGACCAAATAGACTTTTTCCTTGTTTACGTAATTGAACGAACTGCCCGACAATGTCAAGAATATTCACTTGCGATTGTATGCTTTGAACCGTTTCTTTTGAAATTCTTTGACTCATAAAAAAACACCCTCCATACAATACGTCTAATGATACAGCATATAATATAACATAATTCTAAATTGAATGCAATGTAATCAATTTTATTATTCACTGAAAACATTGTTATTATCATCTTTATAGTATATACGTTTAACTTTCAATATAACTTATAAGGATATTAATAAAAAGAAAAGAGCAAAGCTACTAAGCAATGCTCTCTTTTGTAATAAATTGTTCAATGAAATCCCAAGCTTTTTCTACTCCTTCTCCAGTTTCTGAAGAAAAAGTTAGGAACAAGTCTTCTGGAGGTTTTCCAAACGCTTTACGAATTACACTTACATGTTTATTCCATTTCCCTCTAGGAATCTTATCACATTTTGTCATCACAATACGATAAGGAATATTGTAGTATTCAAGGAACTCTCTCATTTGAACATCTTCTTGGCTCGGCTCATGTCTAAAGTCTACCAAAATTAGAACTAATCTTAATGATTGACGAGTAGTAATATATTCCTCAATCATTTTTCCCCACTTTTCACGTTCTTTCTTTGAAACCTTTGCATAACCGTATCCTGGTACATCCACAAAGTAAAACAGCTCATTGATATGATAAAAATTTAACGTTTGTGTTTTACCAGGTTTACTAGAAGTTCTAGCAAGACTCTTTCTTTGAATCAACTTATTGATAAAGGAAGATTTCCCAACATTCGAACGACCAGACAAAGCAATTTCAGGAAGGTCTCCAGCAGGATATTGTGCTGGAGAAACTGCGCTAATTGTAAATTCCGCTTTATTAACCTTCATTTTCTAACCCTTTCTTTTCTGGTATTTTAACAAAGAATAATAATATTGAACCGATTAGGAATAAAATAACTAATGAGAATACGCCATCTAATGATTTTCCTGTCAATTGAGCAGTAATCCCTAACAATGTAGTCCCAAGAATAGACGAGAATTTCCCAAAAATGTTATAAAATCCGAAAAATTCATTTGACTGATTCGCTGGAATAAGTTGACCAAATAATGATCGACTTAAAGACTGTACCCCACCTTGAGCAGTACCAATTAAGATAGCAAGAAATAAGAAATCATTGTACGTTTTAAGACCTAAAGCTAAAATACAGATAGCTATATAAGTACCAATCCCAATGAATAAAGTCATTTTATTGCCAATTTTTTTGGATAAAAAACCATAGAACAGACTAAACGGAAAGGCCACAATTTGAACGATTAACAAAATTACAATTAAACTATTCCCATCAAGTCCCATATCTGCTCCAATTGCAGTAGCCATTTTTATAATGGTTCCTACCCCATCGATATAGAAGAAATAAGCTAATAAGAAAAGAAATACTTGTTTGTGCTCTCCAATATGTTTAATGGTCTTCCACAAGCGGATAAAACTATCTTTTACAGGATTTTTTGGTTTTTCAATAAATGATTTTTGTTTTACATATCTCCAATAAGGGATTGTAAACACAAACCACCAAGCAGCAGTAATAAAGAATCCTACGATTACGACAGCAGTGGAATTTAATCCACTAAACTGCATGACCATCATAAATAAGATAAACGGAAAAACACTACCTATATATCCATAGCCATAACCTGCAGCAGAAATACTGTCCATTCTATCATAGGAAGTTACGTCCATAATGGAACTATCATAGAAAATATTTGAAGCAGAATATCCGATTGCAGAAAATGTATATAGAAGAAGTAAAATCATCCATTGATCACTTTCTACAAACATCATACCGACTACCGAAAATACTCCTATCAACGTACTCCACGTAAACATTGGGTTTCTATATCCCTTATAATCAGCCAATGCACCTAATACAGGTGCCATAATAGAAACAATGAAAGTTGCAATCGAGTTTGCATATCCCAAATAAGCAGTAGAATCCGCTGCCGAAATACCGGCGTTAGAAGTTACCGTTTTGAAAAATAAAGGAAATATTGCAGTTGTAATCATTAATGAATAAACAGAATTTGCCCAGTCCTGCATAATCCAAGCAAACTCTTCTTTTGAATATCTTTTTTTAATAAAGGATTTTAACCCTCTCATATATCTCTCCCTCAATTCATATAGTCAATAATAAAATAGAATGAAATACCGCATCTCATTCTATCCTACCATATATTTGTGAAATTCCCTAGGATATCAGGCGATTATCTTCATCGTACAAATCAGGTTGTCCTGTTCCTGTAACTATTGATTCAGTTACTACAACTTTAGTAATATCATTTCGACTTGGAATATCGAACATTAAATCCATCATAACAGATTCGATAATACTTCTTAATCCACGAGCTCCGGTTCTTCTTTCAATTGCTTTTGATGCAATAACATCAAGTGCTTTAGGTTCAAATTCCAACTCAACATCATCCATTGCAAAGAGCTTTTGATACTGTTTCACCAAAGCATTTCTTGGTTTCGTTAAAATATTAACCAAATCTTCTTTAGATAAAGGTTCTAATGCAGCAGTAATCGGAAGACGCCCGATAAATTCAGGAATCAACCCAAATTTCTGCAAATCTTCTGGAATAATAAGTTGCATTAGGCTTTCATGGCTTGATAAATTTTTATTAGAAGAACCAAATCCAATGACTTTAGCACCTAATCGTTCTTTTACGATGGTTTCTATACCATCAAAAGCTCCACCCACAATGAATAAAATGTTAGAGGTATCAATTTGTATCAACTCTTGATGAGGATGTTTTCGTCCTCCTTGAGGTGGAACTGAAGCAATAGTTCCTTCAAGAATTTTTAATAAGGCTTGTTGAACCCCTTCACCGCTGACATCTCGCGTAATAGAAACATTCTCACTTTTTTTAGCGATTTTATCAATCTCATCAATATAAATGATTCCTTTTTCAGCACGATCGATATCATAATCAGTCGCTTGCAATAATTTAAGAAGAATGTTCTCCACATCTTCTCCAACATAACCAGCTTCTGTTAACGTAGTTGCATCCGCAATGGCAAATGGTACATTTAGAATTCGAGCAAGGGACTGAGCTAAGTAAGTTTTCCCAGAACCAGTTGGTCCAATTAGACAAATATTACTTTTTTGTAATTCTACTTCGTCCTCGTCTTCATTTAATAAATGATTAATCCGTTTATAGTGATTATACACTGCTACCGCTAATGATTTCTTTGCATGTTCTTGACCAACAACATATTCATCTAACACTTTACGAATTTCTTGCGGTTTTAAAACATCAATCATTTCATCCATACTTATAGATGAAAATTCTTCATCAATGATTTCTTTACATAAATCAACACATTCATTACAAATAAACACATCAGGACCAGCGATAATTTTTTTTACTTGTTCTTGCGATTTTCCACAAAAAGAACATCTTACTTGTTTTGTTTCATCTTTATACAATCTGAAACCCCCATTCTATTTCCTGATTTCTTCTATTAAGAGTACCATAAGTCTTAATTTTCAACAAGAAAAGTTGTTTCAATAAAAAAGCGCTGATTTCATATTGAAACCAGCGCGATAAACTTTCATATATTAAGCTTCTTTTGCAGACTCTGTAATCACTGCTAATGCTTTCTTCATTGAGATATCGTTTTTCAACATATCTACTGAAACAGCAGCACGAACTGCATCTTCTTCCATACCGTATTGAGCAGCTAATTCTTTCACTTCGTTAGCTACATCTTCATCAGTTGCTTCGATGCCTTCTTCTTTAACAATTTGTTCTAAAACTAAGTTAGTCTTTGTACGAACATCAGCGTCTTTTTCCATCATTTTGTGTAAATCTGCTTCTGTTGTACCAGTAATTTGGTAGTACATTTCAGGAGAGATTCCGTTACGACGCATATCGTTTAAGTAGTGTTCCATTTGACGGTGAACTTCGTCGTGAACCATTTCGTGTGGTAATTCAACGATTTCAGCGTTTTCTACTGCTTTACGTAAAGCTTCATCTGCTACTGCTTCATCAGCAGCTTCTGCTTTAGCTTCTTCTAATTCTTTACGGAATTTTTCTTTTAATTCTGCTAATGTTTCAACTGAATCATCAACATCTTTAGCGAATTCATCTGTTAATTCAGGTAATTCTTTAGTTTTTACTTCGTGAACTTTCACTTTGAATACTGCTTCTTGACCTTTTAAGTTTTCAGCATGGTATTCTTCTGGGAAAGTCACTTTCACTTCTACTTCATCGCCTTCTTTTGTGCCAACTAATTGGTCCTCAAAGCCAGGGATGAATGAACCTGAACCTAATTCTAATGAGTGGTTTTCACCTTTTCCGCCTTCAAAAGCTTCGTCACCTAAGAAACCTTCGAAGTCAATTACAACAGTATCGCCTAATTCAGCTGCATCTTCTTTTACAACTAATTCAGCTGCACGAGCTTGTTCTTGTAATAGGCGATCTTCAACATCTTGCTCAGATACTGTACGATCTTGTTTTTCAACAGTTAATCCTTTGTATTCACCTAATTTAACTTCAGGTTTAACAATTACTTCTGCTTTGATAACCCATGGTTTGCCTTTTTCGATAGATTCGATATCGATTTTTGGTTGAGTTACTGGGAAGATTCCAGTTTCTTCAACTGCGTTATCATATGCATCTGGTAAAAGAATGTTTAAAGCATCTTGGTATAAAGCTTCTTCACCGTACATTTTTTCAAATACTTGGCGACTTACTTTACCTTTACGGAAACCAGGTACGTTCACGTTCTTTTTAACGCGGTTAAACGCTTGGTCTAGCCCTTTTTTAATATCTTCTTGAGAGATTTCAAATGTTAAAACAACTTTATTAGTTTCAACTTTTTCAAATTTTGCTGTCATAATATTCCTCCATAAATTCATTATTCATCTTAAAGACGAATGGATTTACATACTCATTCATTTTACAATACTCTTCATCTTTTGTAAAACATAATTGACCTGAGTAGAATGTTTATTTTATAGGTACTTTTCTACAATGTTAAAAAAAGGTAACAAAAGTAATTGTTTTTTTCATTTTACAATTAAAATGTTATAATAGTCGCCAAAGGAGGGATAAAATGATTCAATATCCAAAAGGGCAAAATAACTTAATACGAACTGCTAATAAAGCTGAAAATCAAACTAGCTATAGTAGTCGTGGAATGGGTTTAGAAAATATATTGAATCAAACCAATGAACTCTATCGTATTCAAAAAAGAGCAGTCATTCATAAGAAGCCTACTCCAATTCAAGTCGTTAAAGTAGACTATCCTGTCAGAAGTGCTACTAAAATAACTGAAGCATATTACCGTCATGCTTCTACTACTGACTACAACGGAGTTTATAAAGGGAGATATATCGATTTTGAAGCGAAAGAAACTAAAAATAAAACTTCATTTCCTTTAAAAAATATCCATGAGCATCAGTTAACACATATGAAAGAATGCACCGATCAAGGTGGAATTTCCTTTGTAATTTTTTACTTTTCAACTTTAAAAAAATACTATTTGCTCGAATACCCAAAAATTGATGAATATATAAAGGATGTTCGTTCTAAAAGACAATCAATCCCTTTATCTTACATTCAAGAAAATGGATATCAAATTCAACTTTCACTACAAATGACTCTAAATTATTTGGATGTAGTGGATGATTTATTATAAGGAGGTCAATAAATGACTGAAAACAATACTGGCCAGTCGCGTTCATCGAAACACCGCCATACAAAAAAGAAAGCCTCATCTCCTTCAAATAAGAAAAAAATATTAAAAAAAGTTCTTATTGGTTTAGGAGCATTTATAGGAGTTGCACTGATAGCAATCATTGCAATTTTTGCATATTATGGTTCCACTGCTCCTGAAATTAAAGCAAGTGACCTTCAAGGAGCGACTGAAACAAAAATATATGATAAAGATGGCAAATTAATCTCTTCTCTTGGAGGAGAAAAACGAGATGTCATTACTAGTGATCAAGTTCCTCAATTACTTAAAGATGCTGTAACTTCAATTGAAGATAAACGATTCTACTCTCATATAGGAATTGACCCAATTCGTATTCTAGGTTCCTTCTTTAGAAATGCTAAAGCTGGTCAAATAACTCAAGGTGGTAGTACGATTACACAACAATTGATTAAGCTTTCTGTCTTTTCTACAAAGAAAGAAGATCAAACATATCAACGTAAAATTCAAGAAGCGATTCTAGCTCTTAAACTCGAACGTGAGTTTTCTAAAGAGCAAATCCTTACTTTTTATTTAAATAAAGTATATATGGCTAATAGTGTCTACGGATTTGGTACAGCTTCACACTATTATTTTAACAAAGAATTATCGGAGTTAACGCTTCCCCAAGTAGCTTTACTTGCCGGAATGCCTCAAGCACCTAACTCCTATGATCCTTATGCTCATCCTGAAGAGGCAAAAGAACGCCGAGATACAGTTTTATATACAATGAAAACAAATGGAAAAATTACTAATGAGCAATACGAGCAAGCTTTAGCGACTCCAATTAATGATGGACTAATTGCTCATAACAATAATGTTGATAGTTCAGATAAAGCTTTAGTCTACGATTCTTTCGTAACGATGGTCTTAAAAGAAGTTCAAGATAAAACAGGTCTTGATCCCTATAATGACGGTCTAGTAATCGAAACCACCATTGATTCTAAAGCACAACAAAAATTGAATGATATTGTTAACACAAATGACTATATCAATTATGTTAACGATAAAATTCAAAGTGCTTCTGTAATGTTAGATTCTAAAACAGGTGCCGTTCGAGCTGTCAGCGGTGGTCGCAAACAAACAACTCTATTCGCTTACAACCGAGCAACTGATAATCAAAGAAGTACAGGTTCTACTATCAAACCAATTATCGACTACGGCCCTGCTATTGAATATTTAAACTATTCGACTGGTCAAACGCTATTAGATCAAAAGACAACTTATTCAAATGGTGTTGAACTAAATAACTGGGACTTTAGACACAATGGCCCAATGACATTACGTAGAGCTCTTGTGTATTCAAGAAATACAACAGCATTAGCAGCGTTCAAGGCTGTTGGTGAAACCAATATTAAATCATTCCTGAATAATTTAGATATTCAAATTAAAAATGATGGACAAGATTATTTAGTAGAAAGTAACGCTATTGGTGCAGAAATTTCTCCAATTAAAATGGCTGCTGCTTACGCAACTTTCTCTAACGCCGGAACTTACTCAAAACCATATACTGTGACTAAAATCACTACTCGTGATGGTCAAGTTTATGAATTTAAACCAGAACAAAAACAAGCAATGAAAGATTCTACAGCATACATGATTACGAATGTCTTAAAAGATTCATTCACATATGGTTTTGCCACTGAAGTAGCAATTCCTGGACTTTCAACAGCAGCTAAAACTGGGTCATCAAACTACACTATTGAACAAAAACGTGCAATGGGCGCTTCTGATTATGAAGACATTATCCCAGATTCATGGTTTATCGGATATTCACCTGATTATACAATCTCAGTATGGACTGGTTATGATAATCCATACGAAAAAGGTGGTGGCGTAGATACCACTGAACAAGGATATGCTAAGCTAATTTATTATCACTTAATGAAATATATGGCTCAATACTCTAGTGGAGAAGATTGGGTTCAACCAGAAAGTGTTGTTCAACAACAGATTGAAGTAGGTTCAATCCCACTAAGTCTTCCTGGGCCTAGAACACCTGCAAACATGATTGCTAAGGAGCTATTTGTAAAAGGAAGTACTCCAACTCAACAATCTTCAAATTACGGTGTTACTATCGAAGGTCCAACCGGTCTAAAAGCGACATACAATAAGGAAAAGAAAGAGTTAACGGTGACATGGGATCGTTATAATAATACGGGACAAGAAACTCCACAATTCAAAGTGACTGCAAATGGCCAATCACAGACTGTAACTGGAAATTCCGTTAAATTCCAAAATATTACTGGACCAAGTGTTTCTGTATCCATTGTCGTAACTGTTGGACGTAATAGTTCTGACCCTATTACAAATGAGTTCCAAATCGAACAACCTACAACGACTCAAGAACAAACAACTCGTCAATTAGAAACCACTACTGATAATAATCGTCGTCAAACTAATAATGAACAAACATCTCAAAAACGACGAACCCGTTAGTAAAATGACCTAAAAATAAAGACTATATCAATTTTATAGATATAGTCTTACCTACAAAAAGCTCCCTATGAATAATCATAGGGAGCTTTTTTATGTCCTTTTAAAATTAAAGTACACCAATTATTTAGCAAACTCAACTGCTCTTGTCTCGCGAATAACAGTAACTTTAATATGTCCTGGATATTGGAGTTCTTCTTCAATTTGATTTTTGATGTCATGAGCTAAAATTATTGCCTTTTCATCGCTAATTTTGTCTGGTTGTACCATTACACGTACTTCACGCCCCGCTTGAATTGCAAAACTTCTTTCTACACCTTCATGTTCTGTCGCAATCGCCTCAAGTCTTTCTAGACGACGAATATAATTCTCAACTGATTCACGTCTTGCTCCTGGGCGAGCTGCTGATAAAGCATCGGCTGCTGCCACAAGAACGGCAATCGTTGAAGTCGCTTCAACATCTCCATGGTGTGAAGCAATGGCATTTACAACTACTTTGTTTTCATTATATTTTTGAGCGATTTCAGCACCAATCTCAACGTGCGAACCTTCAATTTCATGGTCCAGTGCTTTTCCTAAGTCATGAAGTAAACCTGCTCGTTTAGCAAGATTTACATCTTCCCCTAGTTCACCGGCCATCACACCAGCTAACTTAGCAACTTCAATACTATGGTTCAATACGTTTTGACCGTAACTAGCTCTAAAGTATAAACGACCTAAAATCTTAATCAAATCTGGATGTAATGAGTGAATTCCGACTTCAAATGTCGCTTGTTCACCAATCGAACGAATACGCTCATCCATCTCTTTACGAGATTTTTCTACCATTTCTTCAATACGAGCGGGATGAATTCGACCATCAGAAATTAATTTCTCTAAGGTCATCTTAGCGATTTCTCGACGAATTGGGTCGAAACCACTTAAAACTACCGCTTCTGGAGTTTCATCAATAATAACATCAATCCCTGTTAATGATTCAAGTGTACGAATATTTCGACCTTCTCGTCCGATAATTCGTCCTTTCATTTCATCACTTGGTAAAGTCATAACTGTTACTGTATTTTCAGAAACTAAATCTGCTGCAGATCTTTGAATCGCTTGAAGAATGATATTTTTGGCATTTTTATCAGCTTCATCTTTTGCAAGTTGCTCAGACTCTTTAATCATGATGGCACGTTCCTTACTTAACTGTTCGGTCATGTCCTTCATAATTATTTCTTGTGCTTCTTCTTTACTAATCGTAGAAATACGTTCCAATTCTTCTTGTTGTTTAACAACTAGAGCTTCTGCTTCTTGCTCTTTTTCTGTCACTCTTTCAAGTTTCTCTTGGATTTTTGTTTCCTTCGATTCAATGGATTGTTCACGTTTTTCTAAAATTTCATCCTTACGATCCAAATTCTTTTCACGTTGAATCATTCTCTTTTCTTGAAGAAGTACTTCATTTCGTCTTTCTTTTAACTCATTTTCAACTTCAGCACGATACTTATGATTTTCCTCTTTTGCTTCTAAAAGAACTTCCTTCTTTAATCGATCTGCATCTTTTTCAGCATCTTTGATAATCATATCAGCCGATTCGCGAGCTGCTATTAACTTTTTCTCATAATTTGATTTGAAACCAACATATCCAGCAACAATTCCAATTATTAAAGCTAAGATCGCGAGGCCACCTATTACTACTGAGTCCATTGAGTCACCTCCGTCTCTATTTAATTTTATTCAAAATAAATTGCATTGATATAATTTATGGTTAAATGTGATTTAACACATAATATTATTGTATTCTTGAAATCGTTATAAGTCAATTCATTTAAGAAGAATTTTAAAACAAAAAAGTCTTTTAGTAATTAAAATACTAAAAGACTAAAATAATTGTTATTTATTCAAAAATTGTTTTGCTGAATCATTCAATTCAGAGACAATTTGTTGCACTTCATCTAATGTAGTCACTACAGCTCCAGAAGCTAGCGGGTGCCCACCGCCTCCGTGATTTTGAGCAATTGTATTCACAATCGGACCTTTAGAACGAAGATTTACTCTATACGTTCCATCTGGTTGTTCCACAAAAAGCCCCCAACAATGAATGCCTTCTACTGTACTTGGTAATGAAATTACTCCATGTGTTTGGTCTTCTTGAATACCATAAGTTTTTAAATGTTCCTGAGTCAATACAGTTGCAGCAACTCCATTGTCAGAAATTTCCATATTTTGATAAATATATCCTGCTAAACGACTAACTGAAACAGGATTTGTAATCATTTGGTACGCAATACCTGAAATATCAACATCGAACTCTAATAATTTAGAAACCATTGAAAATGTAATGGTTGTCGTCGAAGGATATAAGAAACGTCCTGTATCTCCAACAATACCAGCATAAAGAGCATTAGCTGCTTCTTTTGACATTACCCAATTACTTTCAGCATCAAAAGTAAAACGGCACAACATCTCACTTGTACTGCTTGAATTAGTATCAACAAATGAAATAGCACCATACACATCTCTATCTGGATGGTGGTCAATTTTAATCACTTTCGATGGATCTACTTCAAATGGGCAGTCAATACGTGGTGTATTCGCACAGTCCAATACAATAACGAGTGAAGCGTCAAATTGCTCTTGTGTAATCTCGTCCATTTCTCCAATATAATTTAATGAGCTAGGCATTTCACCAAGTAAATAAACTGTTTTCTCTGGATAAGTAGCGCGAATAATTTCTCTTAATCCTACTTGGGACCCAATTGCGTCTGGGTCTGGTGATTCATGGCGTAAGATTACAATCGAATCTGCTTTTTTAATTTCTGCATCAATCTTTTTAAAATACTCAGTATAATTCATTATTTTATAATTCCTTTCATCCGATCATTGACTAATTCTATTGTAAACACAATACTTTATAATACTCTTATTTGAGTGTTATTTCAATTTTTCTTAAAGTTTCTTACTGTCGCTTTTAACTTAGTATCCACTTCGGAAATTTGGGTATTTGTGACAGAAGGAATACCGCATGCAAGCGTGTGTCCTCCACCTCCGAAAGCTTGCGCAATGTGATTAACTGTTGGGCCTTTTGAACGTAAATGAACTCTAAAGGTACCATCTTCTTGTTCCACATACATACTCCAAGCCAAAATCCCTTCAACCGTTCCAGGAACTGAAACTACAAGAGAGGCCAACTGGTCACTAGCTTTGAAACGACGAAGTACTTCTTTAGTTAAAACAACACTCGCCATCCCTTCAGGAGATACTTCTAAATGCTCATAAATATATCCTGTCATTCGACTCACGTTCAGCGGTTTCGTAATCATCTTATCGGCAATTCCAGCCAAATCTACTTCGTATTGTATCAATTTTGATACAAGCGCAAAAGTTTTCGAAGTAGTTGACGAATATAAGAACCTTCCCGTGTCTCCGATAATCCCGGCATAGATAACATTGGCAGCCTTTCTATCCATTTGAAATGGAGTCGTTTCATCGAAGGCAAACTCTGCAATAATTTCACTAGCACTTGCGGCTGTTGTATCCACATAGCAGATTTTTCCGTAAGAAGTCACGTTTGGATGGTGATCAATCTTAATCACATCATCTATATTTACTTCAAACGGACAATTAATAAGTCGAGATGTGGAACAGTCCACAACGATAATGAGCGAATTGTCGAATACCTCTTGAGTGATTTCATCCATGTCACCGATATATTTAAAGTTTTCGGGTATATCTCCAATAACATAAACAGACTTTTCTGGATAAGCTCCTTTTATCAGCTTACTAAGTCCTATTTGTGAACCCAATGCATCTGGGTCTGGTTTTCTATGCCTTAAGATTACGATTGAATTGGCTTTTTCAATCTCCTTGATGATTTTTTTGAATAATTCTTTGTAATTCATTCCTAGTTTCTTTCCATTAATTGATTTGACATAATCGCTTTCGCAACAACTGAGTTTTCAAGTAGCACAGAAATATCAATTTTAGATACTTTTCGGCCATTATCTAAAGTTTGAATTTGAATAGCAATTTTACTTTCAATTGGAATCATCTTTAAATAATGCATTTCTAATTGTTCAATAACCGTATTACGTCGTTGACTACGATGAATGAATTCTTTCGAAGCAACTGAAACTACTTCACAAAGAACTCCAAAAGACAGCATCCCTAAATTATTTGTCATCTGAGGAGTGACAGTGAAACTAAATCTCGCATTTGTTGGGGTAACTTCTATGACCTCTAAGTTTTCACTCACATCATCTTCGAAAGTATTTCCTACTTGAGGTTGTCTTTGTGCTAACTGCATAGCTTTCATAACATCTCGTCTTGAAATAATCCCAAGAAGTTCCATATTATCTTGAACAACAGGTAGCATTTCTAAACCATTCCATATCATTGAATGAGCAACACTTGCTACACTAGCATGTAACTTAGATACAGAAGGATTTTTTGTCATGATTCTTTCAATAATTAAATTATCAGATTTTCCTAGTATATCTTTAGCAGAAACTACCCCTATTAAACGATTAGAATGGTTCACAACCGGAAAACGAGAATTCCCTGTTGTCTCACTTAATAATCGATAATCCTTAACGGTTTGATCCATTTTTAAATAATTTGTATTATCAAAGTCATTATAAATATCAGCAACAATCATAATTTTTTTCTTAATCAGTTGATCGGTCATTGCTCTGTTGATGAGACTGGCAACCGTAAATGTATCGTATGTTGTTCCCATCAATGGAATTTTAAGTTCATCCGCTTTTTGAATTAATTGAGGCGTTGCTTGGAATCCCCCAGTGATTAAAACAGCGGCTCCTTGATTCAAAGCGAGTAATTGCGCATCTTCACGGTTCCCGATAATCACAAGTGATTCTGGTTGAATATAACGTGTCATAGCATCTAGTGTCATCGCACCTATAACGAAGCGGTTTAAGATTTTATCTAATCCTTCACGCCCACCGAATACTTCCCCTTCAATAATCTTAATAATTTCTCCAAAAGAAAGTTTTTCTAGATTATCCTTTGTTTTACGTTCAATACGAATCGTTCCAACTCGTTCAATGGTCGAAACAATCCCGACATTTTCAGCTTCCTTAATGGCACGATAAGCAGTACCTTCGCTCATTTCCATATTTTTTGCAATCGAACGTACTGAGATTTTTTCTCCAACTGGCAGCGATTCAATATAACGAATGATTTGTTGATGCTTTGATGTCATAATATCCCCTCTGTATTAAAAAAATGAAACACCTAACTTAAACTGTACTATTATTGTACTAAATTTTTTTCTTTAATACTAGAGCCCAAACAAAAAAACTGGTCAAAACAGACCAGTTTTATAACTATTTTATTCAAAATATGGAGGTATTTCTTCTCCATGAGGACAATGCGTTGGATTCCCTAAGAACTCCGCTAATCGCTCTGTCATTTCAACACTTGAAGCATGTTCGAGAATTTCTGCTTGATCATGAACAGACTCTCCACTAAATCCAAGAGAATTAACAAGAAAGACTTCCCAGATTTTATGTGAACGAATCAAGCGTTCTGCAACTTTAATCCCTTTTTGTGTTAATTTCGCACCTTTATAACGAATGTATTCGACCGTACCATCATTCACCAGCTTGTTTAACATTTCTGTTGTGGAAGCTGCTGAAAGGTCCAGCATTTGATTGATGGCTTTATTAGTTACAAATTCATCTTTACCACCTAATTTATAGATTGTTTTAATGTAATCTTCCTTATTTGGTGTCATAAGCCATCTCCTTTCATTTCCCTTTCATTATAGCATAATTCGAGACTGAAAAACAGAGCAAAGAAAGAGCCTTAGGAAACTCCTAAGACTCTTTAGATTTAAAATCAATTATTTGATACGACCTGGACGTTCTTTGTATCCAAAGTATGCATCTGCAAGGATTTCTTCCATATCAGCTACCATTGGTAAACGAGGGTTAGCAGGTGAACATTGATCTTCATAAGCAAGCATTGCAATCTCATGGATTGTAGCTAACCATTCTTTATGGTTAACCCCTTGTGCTTTGAAGTTCATTTCGATTCCTACAGCTTCCCCTAGTTCGTATACTGCTTTTGCAAGAGCACTTACAGCTTCTTCAGGTGTTGAAGATGGTAATCCTAACATACGAGCGATGTCTTGGAATTTTTCATCTGCACGGTAGTAGTTGTATTTTGGCCATGTAGCTGCTTTAGCAGGACGAGTACCATTGTAACGAATTACGTATGGTAATAAAATCGCATTTGTACGTCCGTGAACTGTGTGGAAGAATCCACCAATCTTATGCGCCATTGAGTGGCTCATACCTAAGAACGCATTGGCAAATGCCATACCAGCCATTGTAGAAGCGTTATGCATTTTTTCGCGTGATACGAAATCGGCATTTTTCACACTACTTACTAAATTTTCAAATACTAATTTGATTGCTTGCAACGCTAAACCATCTGTATAGTCATTTGCAAGTGTTGAAGTGTACGCTTCAATTGCGTGAGTTAATACGTCCATACCAGTATCAGCTGTTACAAAGTCTGGAACTGTCATCACTAATGCAGGGTCAACAATCGCAATTGTTGGTGTTAGTGAGTAGTCAGCTAATGGATATTTACGGTTGTTTGCTTTATCTGAAATTACCGCGAATGGTGTAACTTCAGAACCTGTACCAGATGTAGTTGGGATACCAACGTATTTAGCACGTTCCCCTAATTCTGGGAATTTAAATGCACGTTTACGGATATCCATGAATTTTTGTACTAAGTCACGGAAGTCCACTTGTGGTTGTTCATAGAACATCCACATTACTTTCGCAGCATCCATTACAGAACCACCACCAAGAGCGACGATTGTATCTGGCTCGAAGCTCTTCATGATTTCTGCACCACGGTTTACTGTTGTGATGTCTGGATCTGGTTCTACATCTGAGAATACTTCATAAATTACTTTGTTTGGACGTAATTCTAATTGTTCAATAACACGTTGTAAGAATCCTAATTTAACCATTGCTTGGTCAGTAACAATCATTACACGGCTTACATTTTTCATTTTTTGTAAGTATTGAATTGAATCGCGTTCGAAATAGATTTTTGATGGAACTTTAAACCATTGCATGTTATTTCTACGTCTCCCTACTTTTTTGATATTTAATAGATTTACAACACTTACGTTATCCCCAACTGAATTACGTCCATAAGAACCGCAACCAAGTGTTAATGATGGGATAAATGCATTATAAACATCCCCGATACCACCAAAAGTAGAAGGAGCATTCCAAATGACACGAATTGCACGAACAACGCGACCAAATTCTTTAGCTAATTCAGCATCTTCAGTATGAATTGCTGCTGAGTGTCCTAAACCATGGAATTCAACCATTTGACGTGCTTTTTCAACACCGTCTTCACGTGATTCTGATTTAAGTACTGCAATGACGGGAGAAAGTTTTTCGCGAGTTAAAGGCTCTTTTTCGCCAACTTCTTTACATTCTGCAGCAAGAATGTTTGTTCCTTCTGGAACTGAGAAACCTGCTTGTTCAGCAATCCATGCAGCTGGTTTACCAACGATGTTCGCATTTAGTTTAGCACCAGCACAGTTTTTGCTGTTTGCTTTCACGCCGAAGCAGAATTCTTCTAATAATGCTTTTTCTTTTTTATTTACGAAGTAAGTATGGTAGCTCTTTAATTCTTCAACAAAGTCATCGTAAATTTCTTTATCAATGATTGCTGCTTGTTCAGAAGCACACACCATACCATTATCGAATGATTTACTCATTACGATATCGTGAGCTGCTTGACGAATGTTAGCAGATTTTTCAACATAAGCTGGAACGTTCCCTGCACCAACCCCAAGAGCTGGTTTTCCGCAAGAGTACGCAGCTTTAACCATTGCATTACCACCTGTTGCTAAGATTGTAGCAATACCATCGTGGTTCATTAAAGCGTTTGTTGCTTCAATTGATGGATGTTCGATCCATTGAACACAGTTTTCAGGAGCTCCTGCTGCAACTGCTGCATCGCGAACGATTTGAGCTGCATGTGCTGAACTTTGTTGAGCTGATGGATGGAATGCAAACACGATTGGGTTCCGTGTTTTTAATGCGATTAACGCTTTGAAAATTGCAGTTGAAGTTGGGTTTGTTGTAGGTGTAATCCCACAAATAACCCCTACAGGTTCAGCAATTAAAGTCAATCCAGTTACGTCATCATCTGAAATAACGCCAACTGTTTTAGTGTGGCGCATGTTGTGCACCACGTGTTCACAGGCAAATAAGTTTTTCGTAGCTTTATCTTCGAAAACTCCACGCCCTGTTTCTTCGATTGCATGTTGTGCTAATACACCGTGTTGGTCTAACGCAGCTACTGATGCTTTGGCTACAATGTAGTCCACTTGTTCTTGATTTAACAAGCGAAATTCATCTAAAGCTTTTAATCCTTTCTCAACTAATAAGTCGATTTCTTGTTGTACTTGGTTGTTTTTTTCTTCACTCACTTGTGATTTCCCCCAGTGCTTGTTAATTTTATCACATTTATATCGTACACTATTTCACATTGTTTGTAAATAGTTTTCATAGAAAAATTTTTCTTTTGAAAACATATTCATTTGTTTTCATCTCCCTTTCAATTTAATGTCCTAACTTATACTTTTATTCTATCTATAATTCCGAAAATATCAATACTATCTCTAAAATATTTTGCAAACCATTACATTTAATTATAAAAGAAAGAAGCCGACATTTTTGCCAGCTTCTTTCTTTAAAACAATTCACTAAGATTGATATCTTCTAATGTTATTTCTTTATTTGTTTGCGCCTCTAGTGACTCAAAATCAAAATACTCATTAATACTTAGCTGATTGATTTGAAAAATTTGTTCAAAAAGATTTTCAGGAATTTTTTTCTTCCATTTATAGTCCACAAAATAATGGGAAAGATCTTCCTTTGAAATGGTCTTATATCCAAGTTCATTAAATTCCATTACCTTATAATGGAACCATGTTTTATGTCTATCTTTTAAACTTTCCTTGTTCATAGACTACTCTTCTTCAGTTGCTACTTCTTCCGTACGAACTTCAAGATTTGTTGGAGCTGCAGTAGGGATGACATGATGAATAGCGCGTTTTTCGAATACTAAAATAACACCTTCACAGTTTAATTCAACCGTTTGATTTTCACTATTCACATTTTCAATGACACCATGTAAACCTCCGATGGTAACAACGCTATCACCTGGTTTAATGGCATCCATTCTTTTCTGCATCTCTTTAACTCTTTGACGTTGTTTACGTCCAAAGAACCAGAACGCTCCACCCGCTACTACTACGTATAAAATTAATAATGTTGTTTGATCCATAATCTTTCCTCATTTCTTAAAATATATAGTCTTACTTTAACAAAAATGACCGGATTTTTCTATAAGCATTAGAAATTTCTAGCATTTTCTTTATTAAATCCATACTCTTCAAAGAACGCTTCTCTAAACTCTAATAAGTTATCATCCATAATCGCTTGTCGAACTTGTTTCATTAAGTTTAATAAGAAGTACAAGTTATGATAACTGGTTAAGCGTAATCCGAATGTTTCATCTGTTTTAAATAAATGACGAATATAAGCACGTGTATAGTTACGGCATGTGTAACAATTACATTTCTCATCTAAAGGACGGAAATCACGTTCATATTTCGCATTTTTGACTACAAGACGTCCGCTACTAGTCATACATGTACCGTTACGCGCAATACGTGTTGGTAATACGCAGTCAAACATATCTACTCCACGAATTACACCATCGATTAATGAGTCGGGTGAACCTACTCCCATTAAATAGCGAGGTTTATTAGAAGGAATCAGTGGGGTTAAGTAATCCAACACTTCATTCATCTCTTGCTTTGTTTCACCAACAGATAATCCTCCAATAGAATATCCTGGGAAATCAAGAGAAATCATGTCTTTAGCATGAGCAATACGTAAATCTTTATAGCCTGCACCTTGTAAGATACCAAATAATGCTTGCGTGTCTGGTGACTTATGCGCCTTTAATCCACGCTCTGCCCAACGAGTGGTACGAGCAATCGAATCTTTCACATAATCATGTGTATGATGAAAATCAGGACATTCGTCGAAACTCATAATAATGTCCGCACCTAATTTATTTTGAACATCAATTGAAATTTCAGGCGATAAGAACAATTTAGATCCATTTAAATGATTTCTAAAATGAACCCCTTCTTCTTCAATACGACGCATATCACTTAACGAAAATACTTGGAAACCACCTGAATCAGTTAGAATTCCTTTCTTCCAATTCATGAAGTTATGGAGTTTACCAGCCTCATCTACAATATCCGCACCAGGACGTAACCATAAATGATAGGTGTTACTCAAAATGATATTAGCGCCCATTTCATCTAATTCTTCTGGAGACATTGATTTCACGGTGGCTAGTGTTCCGACCGGCATAAACATCGGTGTTGGGAAAGTACCGTGAGGTGTAATGATTTCTCCAAGACGAGCGCCTGTATGTTTTTCTGTTTTAATCAATCTATATTTTACTGCAGGTTCTGTCATTACATAAATCCTTTCTTCATTTCATAACTATCTAACTGTACTCTACATAGGCAAAAATGTCCAATAAAAACGGGAGTCACGTGCTTAATGACTCCCTTTCTACTACCAACCTTAATCGGCAATTTTTGTATAATTGTAGCTTGGCTCTTTCAATTTCTCATCAAAGCTTACTTCTAAATTATGTCCTTGGAAAAACCATTCATCTCCAGTTTCAACAAAGTAAGTAATACCATTTTCTTCAACGCTCACATAAGGATTACTTGGAGCATCCACTTCAACAGCTAAAGAGAAGCCTTCATGAATCGGACTGCAACCATATACTTTACCCAGGAAACGAACACCACGTTCTTTAGATACACCCATTTCTTCTTCAAACCATGCTTGTGCTTTTTTATCAATTGTTAGTTGCATTGTATCCACTCTTTCCTTTAATTTACACTCTCATTCTAACATAAAACTATAAAAAGTTAGCAAAGTTTGCTCACTGATTACCTGTATACATGAAAGAAACACAGTTTAGTGATGTTAAACTTGTGAACCCATTAGATTCATAAAAAGAGATTGTCTTCATCGAATTATCCGTTGATAGTTGAATTTGATACACATTCTTGAATTTTTCTAGAGTCTGTTGTAACAATTTTGTTCCAATTCCCTGGTGTTGATACTCAGGAGTTACCAGAATGTCTTGAATAAAGAGAATAGACGCTCCATCTCCAACGGCTCGCAATACACCAACGAGTATTCCTTCCTCATTAAACGCTGCTAATATATGAAGAGAATTTCCGTAAGCTTCTTTCAGCATTGATGGATTTTGTGTATAATTTGTCCATTCTACCGCTTCATATAAAGGCAAAACATCTTCTAAAGTTAAAGCTGCATTTTCAACATAACGGATCATTTGATTCAACCTCCTTATATCGTAATCATTTACAGTGCTTTCATAAAAATTATAAATAAAAAAACTGGAATCCACAATAGTGAATTCCAGTTCTGAAATTGTCTAATAAGATTAGCCAAGTTTGTTATAGTACTCAACGACTAGTGATTCGTCAACTTCAGAAGTTAACTCGTCACGTAATGGTAGACGGTTTAATGAACCTTCTAATTTATCTTCGTCGAAAGTAACGAACTCTGGACGACCATATAAAGCTTCTAAAGCTTCTTTAATGATTGTTAAGTTACGTGATTTTTCACGAACACCCACAACATCGCCAACTTGTACTTGGAATGAAGGGATATCTACGCGTTTACCGTTCACAGTGATGTGACCGTGGTTCACTAATTGACGTGCTTGACGACGAGTAGCTGCTAAACCTAAACGGTATACTACGTTATCTAAACGTTGTTCAAGAAGAACCATGAAGTTTTCACCATGTTTACCTTCTTTAATTTTTCCAGCTTTTTTGAATAAAGTAGCAAATTGACGTTCGTTCATACCATACATATGACGTAATTTTTGTTTTTCTTGTAATTGTTGACCATACTCAGATAATTTTTTACGGCTGTTTGGTCCGTGTTGACCTGGTGCGTATGGACGACGAGCGATTTCTTTTCCTGTTCCTGAAAGTGAAATGCCTAAACGACGAGATAACTTCCAGCTTGGTCCAGTGTAACGTGACATTGAACATTCCTCCAATAATTGTTTATTTTTTGGAGTAAAATAATCGCGAAATCTTCGATTCGTGCAGTCACTACAAGGGTTCACCTTTGCAGCCGTGGTTACTACCTTACCCTAAAGGCTAGGACTGTTGACGAGCTTCTATATTTCTGCTGCATATTTTACACAAAAAATATTGTACCCTATTTCTTATGAAAATACAAGGATTTTACTTCACTTCCCACTCAAGAGATAAGTGGCAACATTTTTGATCATCGGATTCCAATTGATGGAAAGTTTGAACTCCATTTTCACTTTCGCGAATTTCATAAAAACTTTTAACTATAGCCTCTGGTAAGATTTCCTTATCATATTTTACAAGAACTGATTTTAATCGATGAGTCTTAATATATTCCATCCCAAGGCTATCCATCACCCAATCGAAATACTTCGCATTATTCACATGGTGATTATAATCGATATCATTCAAGCGAACGCGGTACGTTTGAACACTTGCTTTCTCCAAGTCGATTTTTGGAACTCTTGGATTTCGACGATTATCCTTTTTATTCTCAATTGGGTATTCGTTAAGCACTTCTTCATCGAGTGAGATGAGTTTTCGCTCTTCAATATTAATCATTGAGAAAGTCGTTAATGCGTCTACTAGTACTTCTTCATCTAGAGACAAAATTGTATAACGACGGAACGTAAAGAACTTGTTATATCCAACTGGTTCAGTTTCTACAATAATTTCTTCTTCTAATTTAGGAAGACGATTAACAGTTAATTGGTTTTGAATCACAATCCAAGATAAGCCTTTTTGATAAATTAAATCAGGGTGTGCTAAAGAACGCTCTTGTTTACGAGACGCTAACATCATAATCCCAACAACATGACTTAGAGATAACTCTCCTTTCCAATTACACTCATACGCCTTCACAACATGATTCATACGACAAATTGATTCTACCATAGTACATCCTTTCGTTATTGCCTAGTTCCATACATCTTCGCTTTCTGTATTCAATACTGAAACAATGTCATGCCCCTTGAATAAGATAATATAGTCGGTTGGTAAATGCATTACTTCATATAATTCTGGATAATCTGGAAAGATTTCATACGCTTGATTTCCTTCTAGTGGTTGAGGATCAATCGTTTGATCGATTGGAGCAATATACCAAGTTTCATCATCAAAACGGTGCGCATACCACTCATCCACTTCAAACGTATGGTTTGCAATCACTAATGGTCCATCGAAACGAAATGGAATCAGACGGCCTAATGTTTTCGTACGTTTTCCTGTTTGAATCGTTTTACGAATAATATCTAAGAAATAAGAGAAATCTTCTACCCATTCATCTAATAGTTTATGCTCGTAATTTTGAACCACTACTTGAAAATCTTCCCCATTAGGAATTACTTTCACTTGTCCATAATGAATTGGAATTAAAGTATCGACCTCGTCCCAATTCTCCTCAAAATATTCTCCTACGAAAGTAAGCAACTCTTCTGCTTCCTTTTGATAGTCTTCATCCGCCACTAAAGTCAGACGTCGACCATTCACTTCACGAATAAATTCCATAAAATCTCTCCTTCCACGTTTACTAGTGTACCTCATTTTAAAAAATTTTACCTGTATCATACCCGCAAACACTGAAAATTTGTTATACTGAATGAAAGCATGAAAGGAGCACATCGATGCAAAATAACCCTTTTTACAAGTTTTATCAAAAATCTCTTGAAGAAAGAAAAGAAACTTTATTAAATCATCCAAACTTATCTAACGAAACCAAATCACTACTCGAAAAAGGTCTTGTACTACCAGAGTCCATTGCAAACCAAATGGTAGAAAATCAAATTGAAATCTACGGCCTTCCATATGGAATCATTCCAGAATTAATAGTGAATGAAAAAAACTATATCGTTCCAATGGTAACGGAAGAACCTTCTGTTATTGCTGCAGCGAGTTACGCTTCAAAATTAATCAACTTAGCTGGCGGAACCACAACGATTCAAGAAAAGCGCGAAATGATTGGAGAAATTGCAATTGTAAAATCTCCTCTAACACTAGAAGAAGTAAAAGCCAAACTTGAGGAACAGAAAGAATCATTATTTTCGATTTCTAATAACGCTCACCCTTCCATCGTCAAACGCGGTGGTGGTATACGAGATATCTGGGTAGAAGAAAAGTTTACTGACAAAGAACGATTCTACATTTTCTATGTATCAGTTGATACAAAGGAAGCAATGGGAGCGAATATGCTAAATACCATTCTAGAAGCACTTGTATCACCAATCGAAACACTGACTGAGGGTGAAAGCATTATGGCTATTCTCTCGAATCTAGCAACAAACTCCGTTGTCACTGCTGAATGCGTGCTCTCTCCAAGAATCTTGGATAAGAGAACTACTAAAGGTGAAGATGTGATAGATCGTATCGTTTTAGCAAGTGAATTTTCAAAAGCGGACCCTTACCGTGCAACTACACATAACAAAGGGATAATGAACGGTATTGATTCTGTTGTCATCGCTACAGGAAATGACTGGCGAGCAATCGAAGCTGGTGCTCACGCTTATGCAAGTTTAAGCGGCCAATATCAACCACTGACAAACTGGACAAAAGATGAGGCAGGGAACTTAGTGGGAACTATTACTCTTCCACTTCCTGTTGGAACGGTTGGAGGTTCAATTGCCATTCATCCAGGTGCACAATTTGCACACGAGTTACTCGGTCATCCAAGTGCTGTTGAACTAGCGGGAATTATCGCCTCGATTGGTTTAACTCAAAACCTTGCTGCTGTAAGAGCTCTTGTAACAGATGGTATTCAAAAAGGCCATATGAGACTTCAAGCGAAATCCTTAGGGCTAACAGTTGGAGCAACCGAAGAAGAACTGCCACATCTTATGAACTTACTCAGTAAAGCATCTCACTTAAATCAAGAAACAGCTAAAGCTCTATTAGAAGAATTGAGAAAATAAAAAATAGACTTCCCTAGCCTAATGCTAAGGAAGTCTTCTTTTTTATTATCTTTCGTCTTCAGTGTATTCCATTAATGTGAAGATGTCGTATTCACTAATTTTTTCGCGACCTTTTAAGTCTGTTAACTCTACTAAGAACGCTAAACCAACTACTTCACCGCCAAGTTTTTCAACTAATTTTGCAGCGGCAGCCATTGTTCCACCTGTTGCTAATAAGTCGTCACAGATAAGAACTTTTTGACCAGGTTTTACAGCATCTTTGTGTAAATGTAATTCTGCTGATCCGTATTCTAAATCATATTCAACAGCTACTGTTTCTCGAGGTAATTTCCCTTTTTTACGCGCTGGAGCAAATCCGATTCCTAATTCATACGCTACAGGACATCCAACGATGAATCCACGTGCTTCTGGTCCAACAATCATTTCAGCACCAATTTTACGTGCATAGTCAACAATTTGTTGGGTTGCGTATTGATAAGCTTTTCCGTTTGCCATTAATGGAGAAATATCACGAAAAATAATACCCTCTTTAGGATAATTCGGAACGCTAGCAATATATTCTTTCAAGTTCATCAAGAACTCCTCCTTTTATTTATCCTATTGCGATTCAATCCAATTTTTCAATTCTTGAAACTGACTATAATTGAATTTTTTTTCAAGCAATAATTGTTCTTTTAACTTCTTTAATAAAACTGACTCTTCCAAGTCATTCGTTTTAGGACTTGTATGAATAAACAAATGTCCGTTTTCTATTTTAACAAATTCTAACTCAAAAAACACTTTTAATATAACTCGAAATTGTTCAACCGGAATTTTTAAGAAATTAGCGACTGAAACTAATTTTTCATTGTAAGGAAGTTGTCCATGAGATTGAATATATTTATAAACACTACCAAACTTAGACTTGTCTGGAATTCCTGTTGTCACAACTGAGTTCTTCGTATACGCGATGATATAAAGCTTTTGAGGAAATTCCATTTTAAAGAAAGTTTCCACTTCCTCTACTTTTTCAGGTAAATCAAATAACACGATTGCATTTGCGGTTGGAATCTCATTTGCGGAAACAAAATATGAAAAATCCAGCACGCTTGAATTACTTGGAATTCTTGTTTGTAGTTCTTTTAAATACACTTCGTTTGAAGCTAAATAAAGGGCATTTTCAACATCAAGATGATCTTTAGTAATCTTCGAAGTCCGCCAGTCAATAACGATTCTACCTTTCACAGCGATATCTTTCACCATTAATTGAGGAAGACGATTATTTTGCCATTCATTAATCTCTAAAGTACCAGCAATGCTAATCTTGGTATCTGGTTGAAGTGAAGATGCCCATTCCCCTTTACTAAAGGCCATTGCTTGTAGCGTGTTTGTAGAATTATCTTCTTTCAAATGAAGCTTCAAATGTTTTTTATCCGCTCCTAGCAATTGAGTAGACGCCACTTGGATTCCTTCTAATGAAACAATAGGCTCTGGATTATCCGTTCCAAATGGTTTTAAGCTGGCTACTGATTCAATCCAATCAACCGTAATATCTTTTAGTGGAAGAACTTCATCAATCGTTAACGTAGCCTTCGCATCTAATAAGTCTTGATAGTCTTTAGCATATTGTTCTAGCCCATCAATAATCGTTGGAAGCATAATCGTTTCAACTGTCAATCCAGCCGCCATATGATGTCCACCGAATTTTAAAAGATGATCTTTCACACTGGTTAACGCATCATAAAGATTAAAATCACCAAATGAACGACCACTCCCTTTTGCAGTTAGTCCGTCTTCACTAATCCCTAATACGATGGTAGGTTTACCAGTCTGTTCAACGATTCGACTTGCTACAATCCCAAGAACGCCTTCGTGCCAATCTTGTTGAGCTAACACAAGTATAGGTTGATTCATTTGTTCTTGAATAAGTGGATAGGCCTCTTCGACAATTTGATTGACGAATGACTGACGTCTTTCGTTTTCCGATTGCATGAAATCAACAATACTCTGTGCTTCTTCATCATCAAACGTTGTCAACAACTGAACACCAGGAGTGGCATCTCCAAGGCGACCTAGCGCATTTAAGCGTGGCCCAATTTGGAAACCAATCGTCTTTTCATCTAATTTATCCATTTTAACTGATAGTTTTTCTAATAATGAAACAAGGCCAATTCGTTGTGTTTGTTTCATTTGAGAGATTCCTAATTTAGCAATCGTTCTATTTTCGTCTGTAAGACTGACTAAGTCCGCAATTGTTCCAATCGCTGCTAATTCTACCATTTCTTCTGGAAACTCTCCTAGAAGCGCGTGAGCAAGCTTAAATGCTACTCCAGCTCCTGATAAATCTTTGCATGGATAGTTAGCCTCTGGATGACGAGGATGAACAACCGCAAAAGCTTCCGGAATATCACTTGGAATCTCATGGTGGTCTGTAAGAATTACATCACAACCATTTTCCATCGCATAACGAATTGGTTCATGCGCTGCAATTCCACAGTCTACCGTAATAATGAGCGTATGACCCTCTTTGATTGCGCGCTCGAACGCTGGAATATTTGGGCCATAGCCATCTGTAAAGCGATTTGGTAAATAATACGATACTTGAGCTCCTAGCATTTCGAGCGTTTCGTAGAGAATCGTTGTACTCGTAATCCCGTCTGCATCATAGTCGCCATAAATATGAATCAATTCTCCATTTTCGATGGCTTCTTGAATACGCCCTACCGCTTTATCCATATCGTGTAAAAGGAATGGGTCGTGAATTAGATGTGGTGTTGGCGAAAGAAACTCTTGCAGGTCTTCAGCTGTTTGAATCCCACGTTCCACGCATAAGCGAACGAGATTCTCAGACATGCCACTTTCACTTGCAAGAGATGTTACGAGTTCTTCATCCACATTCTCTTTTAACTTCCATGCATAATTTGCAAAACTCATCGTACACCTCCTCTACTTTTTATTGAAAATACTCCCTAATAGTTTGTCTCCTATTTTTGGGAATAACACATTTAATTTACTCGCAAAGTTCATTGTTTTTGGCAAATTTACTTCACGTTTTTCTTTTTCAATTCCTTTAACAACTTCTCCTGCAACCTTCACTGGATCTAGTACTACAGCGCCTAATTGCTCTAAGTATTTTCCAGTTGGCTCGGCTTTATCAAAGAAGTCTGTCGCAATCGGACCTGGATTTACAGTCATTACATGGATACCATAAGGGTTTAATTCTAAACGTAGTGCATTCGAATACCCTAACACTCCAAATTTCGTTGCTGAATACACGGATGATTTAGCCGTCGCTGATTTTCCAGCTTGAGAAGCAATATTCACAAATATTCCGCTCTTAGCTTCAATAAACCTAGGTACAAAATGCTGAGTGATTTTAATTAATGTATTCAAGTTTAACTGAAGCATTTGATTAATCTCGGATTCACTTAAGTCTTTAGCTAATTTAAGATAGCCAAGGCCAGCATTGTTGATGACCATCGTAATTTTGTATGATGCATCCAGATTTCCTAGTAATTGATCAATGGACGCATCATCGGTTAAATCACACGAATAAATATCGACAGGTTTTGTAGTGAACGATTGGCACTCAGCAGCTACTTGCTCTAGTTTAGTCATATTACGAGCTACAAGGATGAGTTGCACATCTCTTTTAGCTAATTCAATTGCGATTTGTGCACCTAACCCACCACTTGCTCCAGTGACAAGAGCCACTTGATTCGTAAACCATTTAGCATCCTTCATGAGGTTTAATCCTTTCAACGGTCACAATGTCGAAGTCTTTTACAACATGTACATTTTCAAAAATTGTTTTTGCTTCGTCTTCTAACTCTTGTGATTGTTTTCCAAGATAGCGAGCACTAATATGTGTTAACAAGAGTTGTTTTACTTCAGCGTTTTTAGCCACTTCGGCTGCTTGAAGACTTGTTGAATGGAAATGACGATAGGCTTGTTGGCCTTTACCTCCTTCATACGTTGCCTCATGGACCAGTACATCGGAACAATAAGCTAAGATTTCACTAGCTTCACATTTACGAGTATCCCCGCAAATAGTTACCACACGACCTTTAATATCTGGAGAAATATAATCTTGTCCATTCACGATTGTTCCATCTTCTAGAGTAATGGTTTCGCCTTTTTTCAACTTACCGTAAAGCGGACCAAAAGGAATTCCTAACTCTTTTAAACGGTCTGCTTGCAGTTCGCCTGGTTGATCTTTTTCAGTAACACGAAATCCATAAGATGGAATCCCATGTTCGAGTCGCTTCATTTCCACTTTAAAATGTTTATCCTCGAAAAGAAGACCTTCTTTTTCAAATTCAACAACTCTTAAAGGATACCCCAATTTTGAACAAGAAGCTTGAATCGTCGTATCGATAAAGTTTTTAATCCCTTTAGGACCATAGAGAGTTAAATCATCTTCTCCGCCTTGGAAAGAACGACTAGTTAGTAAGCCTGGAAGACCAAAAATATGATCTCCATGCATATGTGTAATAAAAATTTTTTTTATTTTCCCAGGACGTAAATTGGTATTCAATATTTGTTGTTGCGTTGCTTCACCACAATCGAACAACCATACTTCATTAATTTCATCAAGAAGTTTTAACGCAATTGAGGTAACATTTCTCATTTTCGAAGGCACTCCTGCACCTGTTCCTAAAAATTGCAATTCCATTTTAATTTCCTCTCAATGTTTCGTAAATTTTCTTCGCGAAGAACAGAGTTTCTTCTTGGGCTCCAACATCAGTAACGTAGGCTTTTCTAGAATAAAACCAATCTTGATTTTTTGAATACTCATTCCAATCAAGAAGATAAACATTCGAATATTTATCACTGATTGACTTATCAACTTCATTCACTTCGTCTCGCCAAGTTTTATAAGTTGTTGTCGTGACTAAGAAAATTTGTTTTTCCATTCCCATTCTTTTCAGTTCACTCTCGAGTTGTCCATTTGTAAAAGCTCCATTAAAACCAAACATTAACACCACAATATCATTCAACTGATGTTTAGATTTTAATTCATTAATCGTTGAAGAAATCTCGTAAAGTTGAGCGGTTGTTGTTGCATGCATAATCGCATTAGGATAGATTGTTGTCAATTTATCAGCAATTGCTAGTAAAGACTGATCTCCAATAAAAGTAATGGAACTATTACTGCTATAAACTGTTTCTTCTCTGGTTAAACCTTGAACATTATTAATAGTTTTTAAAACTTTCTTATCCACCACTTGTGTATTTTGAACAATTTGTTGATTTGTTTGAATCAACTCTGTTAGTTTACTTTCTTGTTCAGATAACTTACTAGTTGATTGAACTAATCCTATCGCAAGAATAACTATAGGCATCGCACAAAAAACAAATAATATTTGCTTTGAATAAGGAGTTTTATTCTTTAAAATTCTAATATTTTTTTGAATAAAGCAAAGATATCTTTTTTTCTCAAAAATTTGATACCATAATTCACCAAAGAATACAATTAGAACAAATTGAATCACACCTTGAATAAAATTACTATTTCCTGTAATTCCCATTTTTGCTTGATATAAAACAACAATAGGTAAAAACCATAAGTAATAAGATAAGCTTCTTCTACCAATAATAGTTAATGGTTTAAGTCTAAATAAGATTCCTGTAGAAACCTTTGGATGAATACTTACTAAAATGACACAAGCTACTGTTAAGTCAAATATTAACATTCCTCCACGATAAGTCATTGAATCGTGCTGTGTTAAAGTAAACATTAAAACGAACATTAAAATAATTGGAATCCATCTTAAATATTGTTCATATGGTAATTTAGATTTATACTCTCTTTGGAAACAATCTAAAGGATATAACAAAGCCGTACTCGATCCAATTAGCATGGAGAAAAGTCGAGTGCTTGTACTCATTGTGACATAAGTTAATGAATCTTCACCTTTATAACTAAAAACCATCAGTGCGAATGATCCCATTACAAATAACATAATCGCTATGAATAGTGAGTTATACTTTTTAAGAAAGAGGCTTAAAAAGGCGAACACAATTGGCCACAATAGGTAAAATTGAAAGGCCAGTGAAACATACCATAAATGTTCAAAAGGATTTTCTGTTAGTAAATTTGGAATAAACATTTGAGCTCTAAAAATTTGCCACCAGTTATTTAAAAATACTAAACTCGATGTAAATGAACCTCTTAGATTCACCAGCATTTCGTTTTGAAAAAGTGTTATATAGATAAAAACTAATATAAGCATTGCAATTAATGGCAACGCAATACGAGCAAGTCTTTTTAGAAGAATTTGTTTTAAAGGAATTTTCCCCTCTGCCATTAAACTCATCATTAAACGGTTTGTCATAAAATATCCAGCTAAAATCAGGAAAATATCTAATCCTAAAAAACCACCAGGCAAACGATACGAATACAAACTATAAATAATAATACTTAGAATCCCAATCGCTCTAAGTCCATCAAAGGATGAAACGTAAAATCGTTTATCCATTTCGCCTCTATCAATCATATTCAAAACTCCTTAATCTACGAACTCGAATGAGAAGTTTAGAATACGTACTAAATCGCCATTTTCAGCGCCTTTTTCACGTAAAGTGCTATCTACACCCATTCCACGTAATTGACGTGAGAATCTTATTACAGACTCATCGTGTTCCATATTTGTCATTTTGAATTGTTTTTCAATCTTGTCACCATACAATACCCAAGTTCCATCAGGATCTCTAGTTACTTTAAACGGTGCATCCTCTTCTTCTAATCCATAAACGATATGTGTTTCTACTACTTCTTCGTTTAATGGGAAGAATTCTGTTTCTTCTAACACTTCAGCCGTTCTAGCCAGTAATGCTTGAAGTCCTTCGCGACGATAGGCAGAAATCGGAAAAATCTCTGGCATTTCTTCGCCTTCATCTAAGCTATCTGCTAAGTCTGTCTTGAACTTCTCTAAGTTTTCTTCCGCTTGAGGTTGATCCATCTTGTTGGCCACAATCAGCATTGGACGTTCCAATAAGCGTAGGTGATAACTTCCAAGTTCTTCTTGAATAATCTTGTAATCTTCGAAAGGATCACGGCCTTCCATTGCGGCCATATCAATCACATGAAGTAATACTTTTGTACGTTCGATATGTTTTAAGAAATGGATTCCAAGCCCCACCCCTGTGTGCGCTCCTTCAATTAATCCTGGTAAGTCTGCCACGACGAATTGCTCGCCATTTGGAGACTGCGCCATTCCTAATTGAGGATTCAATGTTGTAAAGTGATAGTCCGCGATTTTTGGTTTTGCACTAGAAATTACTGAAAGTAAAGTCGATTTACCAACAGATGGGAAACCAACTAATCCAACATCAGCAAGTACTTTTAATTCCAAATCCAGTTCAAACTCTTCCCCTGGTTCACCGTTTTCTGCGATGTCTGGAGCTGGGTTTTTATGAGTTGCAAAACGAATATTGCCTCGACCACCACGGCCTCCTTTAGCAACCACTACTTCTTGCCCATCTTCTACTAAGTCAGCAATCAGTGCTTTCGTTTCTGCATTTCTAACGATTGTTCCTGGTGGAACTTTAACGATTAAGTCTTCTGCTCCACGGCCATACATACTCTTACTCATGCCGTTTTCACCAGGTTTTGCTTTGAAATGACGTTTATGACGGAAATCTAGTAAGGTTCTGAGTCCTGAATCGACTTTAAAAATAACACTTCCGCCTTTACCGCCGTCTCCACCAGCCGGACCTCCGTCTGGTACGTATTTTTCACGACGAAACGCAACCATTCCGTCTCCACCTTTTCCGGCTTTGACTTGAATCGTGGCACGATCATAAAATACTGCCATTTTATTCACTCTCCTTTCTGTGTGAGGGGTCTTATTTAACGATTAATGATGTGAAATCTGCTAAATCTAAGATGATTTCAGATAGTAATCCTAAGAATCTTAGACGATTACGACGTGTTGCTTCATCGTCCACCATGACCATATTTTCATTGAAGAAATCATTGATTTTTGGTGCCATTGCTTCTAAATGACTATACAATCCTTCAGGCGTTAATGAACCTACTTTTGCATTCAATTCTTGAATAGCTTTCACTAAGTTACGTTCACTTTCTGTTTCAAGACGATCTTCTAAAATTTCGCCACTCGCATCCTCTTGAGCTTTTGCACTAATATTGATAACACGATTTAAAGCCTCTGTAATTCCTTTAAATTCTTCAGATTCAGAAACAGCTGAAAGAACTCTTGCAGCTTTTAATTGTTCAGGAACTGATGAAGTATTACTATTTACAACCGCATCGATAATGTCATGACGTTTTGTAATCGTAGCAATCCGTTGTGCTACACGTTCACGAATAAAACTTAAGATGAACTCTTCAACTTCATTTTCTTTTTCATCTAAAAATTCAGCATAATCTAAACCTAACAATAATTTTGTAAAGTCTTCAATTTCGATATTCCAATCAAAGGCTGCAAGAATTTGTACTAGCCCCATAACTTGACGACGAAGTGCATATGGGTCATTTGATCCTGTTGGAAGCATTCCAGCAGCTGTAAAGCTTAAGAAAGTATCTAATTTATCGGCAACCGCAAGTAAAGCGCCAGGTACAGAAGTTGGAAGATCACCATCTGCACTTGTTGGCATATAGTGTTCACGGATTGCTTTTGCAACTTCAGGAGTTTCACCTTGTTTCAGTGCATAAATTTCACCCATGATTCCTTGTAATTCAGGGAATTCACCAACCATGTTTGTTACTAAGTCAAATTTGTAGATTGAAGCGGCACGTTGCGCTGTGACAACGACATCACTTGCTAAGTTCAATTCTTTAGCTATACGTCCAACAAGTAATTGAACACGATCCATTTTCTCTGTCATAGAACCAATCTTGGCATGGAAGTTTAATGTTTCTAATTTCTTCAAGAATGTTGTCATTGGAATCTTTAAGTCTTCTTCGTAGAAGAATAATGCATCTTCTAGACGAGCTGTTAATACTTTTTGATTTCCTTTTGCGACATTTTCAATCATGTAGTCATTACCATTACGAACTGAAACAAAGAATGGTAATAATTGTTTTTCTTGGTTATACACAACGAAATAACGTTGGTGTTCTTTCATTGATGTGACTAATACTGGTTCAGGAACGACTAAGTATTTTTCATCAAAAGTACCCGCAAATGCTGTTGGGTATTCTAAAATTGAGCTTACTTCTTCTAATAAGTCTTCATCGATTGGAATAATCCAGTTATTTTTTGCAGCTAATTCTTCAATTTGCTTACGTACTAGAGCTTTACGTTCATCTTGGTTTACGATGACAAATTGTTCAGCCAATGCTTTCTCATAACTTTCTGGGCTTTCAATCGTTGCATCTTTTCCAAGGAATCGATGTCCTCTTGAAACGCGTCCAGCTTTTACATCTAATACGCCGATTTCTTCAATCACTTCATTTCCATATAAAGCCACAATCCAGTGAATTGGACGTAAATATTCAAATGTATGGGCTGCCCAGCGCATTGTTACTGGGAATTTCATATCTGTAATCACAGAAGATAAGTTTTTAACCACTTCTTTTGTTGATTTACCAGCAATATGTTGTTTTACATGAATGTATTCAACTCCATTCACTTCTTCAACATAAATGTCATCTGTTGTTAATCCTTTTCCTCGAACAAAACCTTCAGCTGCTTTTGTCCAAGCACCGTCTTTTTGAGCAATTGCTAAAGATGGTCCTTTAAAGATTTCTTCGCGGTCTGCTTGTTCTTCTACTAATCCATTGACACGAACTGCCAATCTTCTTGGAGTCGCAAATGCTTCTACGGATTCAAATGTTAAATTTTCATCTTTGAAGAAGTCTTCCACACGTTTTGCTAATTGTTCAGAGCTTGATCGAACATATTGAGCAGGTAATTCTTCTAAACCGATTTCTAATAATAGTGATTGTGTCATTCTTTCTCCTCCAAACTCTCTTATTTCTCTTTCAATAATGGGAATCCTAATGCTTCACGTTCAGCCACGAAAGTTTTCGCGATTGTACGAGCCATCTTACGAATACGGCCAAGAAATCCAGCACGGTCCGTTGCAGAAATAATGCCGCGAGCATCCATTAAGTTAAATGCATGAGAACATTTCAGTACATAGTCATAAGCTGGGTGCACTAGACCTTTTTCCATTAATACAGTGGCTTCTTTTTCAAAGTCTGTAAATAATTGCATTAATAATTCTGCATTGCTTTCTTCAAATGCGTATTTAGAATGTTCATATTCAGGTTGAGTGAAAATATCACCGTATTTTACATCGCCAGTCCATACTAAATCATATACACTCTCTACTTCTTGAATGTATGAAGCAAGACGTTCTAAACCATAAGTAATTTCACTTGTTACAGGGTGGCATTCTAATCCACCTACTTGTTGGAAGTATGTAAATTGAGTCACTTCCATCCCATCAAGCCATACTTCCCATCCTAACCCAGCACAGCCTAGAGATGGATTTTCCCAGTTATCTTCTACGAAACGAATATCGTGTTCTAATGGGTTGATTCCAAGAGCTTCTAGACTTCCTAAATATAATTCTTGAATATTTTCAGGAGATGGTTTCATCACCACTTGAAATTGGTGGTGTTGGAATAAACGGTTTGGGTTTTCCCCGTAACGACCATCTGCTGGACGACGTGAAGGTTCCACGTATGCTGCATTCCAAGGTTCTGGACCAATTGCACGAAGGAATGTATAAGGACTCATTGTCCCTGCCCCTTTTTCAGTATCATATGCTTGAAGAAGCAAGCACCCTTGATTAGACCAATAATTTTGTAATGTTAAAATAATTTCTTGAACACTTAATTTTTTTGCCATAATTGTTCCCCTTTCTATTGTGCATTCACAACTGGATAGAATTCATAAATCACACCAGGAATCACTTCACATTTCACTTCTTTAATCGCTTCATTTTTTGTTTTAAAACCGTACATTGAATGGTTTGCACTTGTTTGGAATTCCTCCAACAACTCATCATCATGACCGATGACACTCACTTTAATCGGTGCTAAAGAAACCACCTTCAATTGAAAATCTTTGAATTCTGAAGCTGGGATGACCATTGTAAAATCCATACTATCTCCTCCTTTGACTAAATAAAAAAATCCCTATGTACACAAAAAGCATACATAGGGACGACTAATCGCGGTTCCACCCTAATTTCTTGGTTTAAAACCAAGCTTCATTGTTGATAGACTCAAGTGCGCCACTTTTAATGAACCATGATATGGATTCCACCAGCCCATACTCTCTATGACATTTCATCATTAAAAATCTCACTGTCAACGTCCTATTAATCTTTCACTATCGTACCGATAATTGCTTAAAAAGTCAAGTAAAGACAGCGTTTTTCGCTACTCTTAATCTTGTCCTCTTTTCTGAATTAACGTTTCCCATTCGACCATCTGATCTAAGAATTTTTTGCTCTTCAAACGAATGCCGACATACTCTTCCATAATAGTGTCAAACAGGCGTCTTAATTCACTTGTAGTTTCACTCGATAACTGAATAGAACCAATTTGTTTTGGAGAAGAAACAAGAGCTAATTGCCTTGCTACATACAATGCTTTTCTAGACAATTGCATGCGGTACTCATCTTCCTCTAAGTGATTCTGGCACAGACATCCGTGCTTTTGAATCGAAAAGTCAACTAAGTCCGTATCCCTATTACAAATAACACAATGTTGCCACTCCACATCTATCCCGTAATAACGAAGAATCTTGATTTCAAAGAATCTCAAAATTATTTCTGCATCGATTCCATTATTAATGGAATCAATCGAGTCCCAAAGCAGTTGGAATACCGTCTTATTCACTATATGGTCATCCATTACGGCATCTGTTAACTGTGTTAAATAAGCTAAAACAGCTTGAGCTTTGACATCATTTAATACAATCGTTGCAGGCTTAATATCGTGACTATCCTTTAGGAAACTAAACCCATTTTGATGAATATGCCCCAGGAAAGTCGCTCTTGTAAACACCTGTGTTGCAGCCGTTAATGGATGATTGCTTTGCTGTGCATTTCGTAAAAAGAACATCAACTTTCCGTGATCTCTCGTCAAAATTTTTACGAGCATATCTTTTTCTCGGTACGTCTGTCTCATTATGACAATCCCATCAAAATAGTGGTAATAATCCATTTGATTTCATCCTAATCTCTATAGTCTGTCTCTTTATATCCATATTCTTGTAGATTACTTTTACGTTTACGCCAGTCTTTTTCAACTTTTACCCACAATTCAAGATAAACCTTATTTCCGAGTAATTGTTGAATATCGCGTCTAGCTCTCGTCCCTATTTCTTTCAAGAGACGTCCACCTTTACCGATAATAATACCTTTTTGTGATTTTCGCTCAACGATAATATTTGCATAGACATGAACCTTATCGAATTCATCTTTTTGCATCTTATCCACTGTTACAGCCACCGAGTGAGGAATTTCTTCCTGCGTTAACTGTAAAATCTTCTCACGAATTAATTCTGAAACCACAAAGTATTCAGGATGATCGGTTATTTGGTCTGCTGGATAATATTGTGGACCTTCAGGAAGAGCTTCTATAAGTGCTTCCATTAATTCGTTCACATTATTTCCTTGTAATACTGAAATTGGGAATACTCCCGCAAAATCAAGGGCATCTTTATAACTTTCAACACGCTCTAATAACACTTCTGGTGTAACAAGGTCAATCTTATTTAACACTAAGAAAATAGGTGTCTTAATCCCTTTTAGCTTTTCAATAATGAAGTCGTCACCAGGGCCACGTTTTTCACTGACATTGACCATAAATAGGACTGCATCCACTTCTTTTAAAGCAGAATAGGCACTCTTCACCATGAATTCACCGAGCTCATGTTTTGGCTTATGAATCCCTGGCGTATCTAAAAAGACAATCTGAGCGTTATCTTTTGTATAGACTCCTTGAATTTTATTTCTTGTGGTTTGTGCTTTATCAGACATAATGGCAATCTTTTGACCTAGCACATAATTCATAAATGTTGATTTGCCGACGTTAGGTCGCCCCACAATCGCTACAAATCCTGACTTAAATGATTTTGTCATACTCTCTCCTTAAAAATGAATCCATTTTGGCAAAATTATAATCATCGCAATAACGACTGTAAAACCTGCGCTTAACAATACTCCACCCGCTGCAATATCTTTTGCCTTTTTAGCTTCAATATGATATTCCTTTTTCACTAATAAATCTACCAAATTTTCAACAACTGTGTTTAATATCTCCATGACTAATACTAAAAATATACAAAGTAATATAAAACACCATTCGAGTGCAGTTAGTCCAGAAATGAAACTTATCAATATGGCCAACGCTGCCATGGACAAATGAGCTTTCATATTCCTTTCTTCATGAATAACTGTTTTGATTCCGTGTAGTGCATGTTTCATTGAAGTCAAAAAGGTTGAATTTTTTCCCGTTTGTCTATCCGTCATTTCTAGTTAACCCATAAGCTTCTAAGATTTCTTGTTGCAATCCTGTCATTTCAGCTTCCTCTTCTTCAGTCTGATGGTCATAGCCATTTAAATGTAAAAATCCGTGAAGTGCTAAAAATCCAAGTTCTCTTTCAAGCGAATGACCATAATCTTCTGCTTGTTCTTTTGCACGGTCTAAAGAGATGACAATATCTCCAATTGAAGTCACGAAACTATCATCTTCCTCCATAATTGACTGCATGCTTGCAAAATCATCATCGTCATCATCCAATGCAAAACTGATAACATCCGTTACTTTATCGATATTTCTAAAATCACGATTGATTTCTCGAATCCGTTCACTAGATACGAAAGAAATACTACATTCTTTTGTTTGAGGTATTTTTAGAAAATCTGCTGCAAAAGATACCACCTTATGAACCAGTTCTTGATGACTTTCTGGAACTACTTCTGTTTCATCAATAATTTCAATAATCATTTTAAAATCTCCTTTATTCATGTCACTATTATTTTAACAAACTCCCTACATTATTGGAACTTTGACGAATGTTGAACTAAACATTAAATAAAAATGATCCTTTCCCCCAAAATTGTTCATTAAACAATCTTAAAGGAAAGGATACTAACTCTTAACTAGGTTTTTTTACAATTTTTGGGTACTCTATTCGCGAATGGAATGTTCCGTTAAGAGAAGCCACAATATTTTTTTCTATAATGGACAACTCTTTCATCGTAATATCACATTCTACAAACTGACCATCTTCCAAGCGATTCATAATGATAGAATGAACCAAATTCTGAACTTTTTCTAAAGTAGGCTCTTTCATCGCTCGAGTTGCAGCTTCTGCACTATCTACAATATTAATGACCGCCGACTCTTTGGTCTGAGGTTTTGGACCAGGATATCTGAAATCCTCTTCGATTGCATCCGGATTTGCTTTTAGGGCTTCTGCATAAAAGTATTTCATCAAAGTAGTTCCATGATGTTCTGCACAAATATCAATTACTGATTTTGGTAATTGATGTTCTTTTAAGATTTCTACTCCTTTACGAACATGATCAAAAATGATTTCTTTTGATTCATAAGGCCCAATCATTTTATGCGGACTTTCCATATGAGCAGGCAAGTTTTCAATAAAGAAGAACGGGTGCTCAGTTTTTCCAATATCATGATAATAGCTTGCTACTCGTGCTAATTGAGAATCTCCCCCAATTGCCTCAACACAGTTTGCTGAAATATTAGCCACCATTAGACTGTGGTGATAAGTCCCTGGTGCTTTTGTAATTAAATCTTTTAACAGAGGTTGATTTGGATTAGATAACTCTGCCCATAAAAGAACTGAACTATCCTCAAAAAGATAAGTTAGATATGGCATTAAAATGACTGGAATTACATATGATAAAAATCCACTAATCGCTGCAAATGCAAATAACCAACCAGATTGAGTAGAAACTAGTTCATAATTACTAAAAAATACAAACGGAATCATTAACGAAACAGGAATTACAATTTGTAGAAGTAATTGTTTAAACCAAGATAAGTTTTTCCAATAAACTTCTTGAACAACTCCTAACCAAGCCGCAAGAGAAAAATAAACAGTGGTTAATGCTATTTCAGTATTGATATTGTCACTACCAAACATAAACCAGACTAAAATCGGATAAACCAACATCGCAATAATTGTAAAGAAAAATTTTGAGGTTAATTTATAAATAAGATAGATTAATCCAGCAATTGGAAAAGCAACACCAATGTAATCAATCCCTCTATTTTGTAAGAACGATAAAATTTTTAACAGTACAGCTCCCATCGAAAAAACAAAAGTAAATACTGTTAATTCATTTAACCTGGTGTCCCAATCTTTACTTGAAACTCCCACTTTATATCGAAGCGAGAATACTAGAAGACTAACGATGAAGATTCCAAGAAAAATCAAGTAACTATAGAGCTGATGATAATTGTTTGTTGTTCCATTAATACCAAGTAATTCAAGAATACGTAAATCTTCTTGAGTAATAATATGCCCTTCTTGGATAAGCACTTGACCTTGAAGAATTCTAACGGTTGACACGCTTTGCTTCGCATTCTCTTTTGCACTGTTGGTTGCATCTTTATCCACTACATTATTAGCAACAATACTATTGGTTAACAACTGTCCTAATAATTCACGTTCTGAATCAGAGAATCCACCATTAAACAAAGATTTCTTTGCAGCTTCTTGCGCTTGCAACAGATTAGAATCTGTAATAGAAGAAGCCATTTGTTCCTTCGTTGCATCTTCTACAGCCTTCTCATAGCTATTTAATTTTTCAGAACCAGCGGATAGAAGTTGAACGATAACACTGTCTTTAATATATAAAGCAAAATCTCGAATGGCTTTATTTTCTCCATCTAAACTTTTCTTAAAATAACTTAGGCGATCTTGAATTGTAGCTACTTTTGTAGAGGTTTCTCCAGTAGTTGTAGTAGTTGAATCTACACCAAATATTTCTCTTGAAGATTTGGCAGCAACAGTTTTAATCGCTTGGAAAAACTGCTTTACTTTATCAATTTGTTGTTGTTGTTTGGTTTGGTCAAAAACATAAATATCTCCAATACCATCCATCGCCATTTGTTGATTTTTTGCGGTTTGCTCTTTATCCTCAATTGTTCTTGGAGAACGAATTGTTTCTTTAGCAACTTGATTTAACTCTAAAGAATAAGAAGTTGGTTGTACATTACTCCACCCTAAAATGAGTAACACTAAAAATGTTAATCCTAATAAAGCAGGAAGATAGAGCATTCCTAAAATTTCTTGAAACTTACGGAGCTTTTGTCTCACTTTCTTCACCTCGTTCCCTTTCAGTTTCCGTTGGTGCTGAATATGCATTAATAATTTCCGATACGATTGGATGACGTACAACGTCTCCTGCATCAAATTCCACAAACGCAATTCCATTAATTCCTTTTAGCTTGCGTTCAGCATCTAAAAGACCACTGGCTTGATGTCCTTTTGGCAAGTCAATTTGAGACTTATCTCCATTGACAATCATTTTTGAACCAAAACCTAAACGAGTTAAGAACATTTTCATTTGCGCTCTAGTTGTATTTTGAGCTTCATCTAAAATGATAAACGAATCTTCTAAAGTACGCCCACGCATATACGCTAACGGCGCCACTTCAATGACTCCTCGTTCTAAGAGTCGATTCGTATGTTCCATACCGTATACGGTATAAAGAGCATCATATAACGGACGTAAATATGGATCTACTTTTTCTTTTAAGTCTCCTGGTAAGAACCCTAAATTTTCACCGGCTTCAACAGCTGGACGAGTCAAGATAATTTTCTTCACTTCGCCTTTCTTCAATGCTTGTACAGCCATAACAACAGCTACAAACGTTTTACCCGTTCCGGCAGGTCCAATGCCAAAGACTACATCAGTCTTCTTTATGGCATGAATATATTGCTGTTGACCATACGTTTTAGCACGAATCGCTTTTCCTGCAAATGTACGGCCAATTTCTTCGTTATATAAATTAACAAAGTAATCCAAAGTACCGCGTTTTGCCATCTTCACCGCGGTAATGATGTCAGTTTTAGAAATACTAATCCCTCGTGCGATCAAGTCTTGAAGTTGGTTTAGTAGTTCTTTAACTTGAGTAGTAACCTCTTCTTCACCAGTGATAAAGAGTTGCTCCCCACGATGGGTAATTTGTACTTGGAATGACTCTTCAATAAAACGAATATTCTGATCTTGAGAACCAAATAATTGAATTAATTGAGGATTATCGCTTAATTCAACACTTGCTTTTACGGTTTCATTTTCCAATCAGTTATCCTCCAATCCACACTTATTTATTTAAGTGTGCTTTTACTTGTTCTTTAATGACATTACCGTCTGCTTGCCCTTTAAGAGCTTGCATCACTGCTCCCATTAATTTACCAAATTCTTTTTGACTAGTAGCTCCTACTTGCTCAGCAATTTCAGCAATTTTTGCTTGTACTTCTTCTAAAGAAAGTTGTGCTGGTAAATACTTTTCAACAATTACTAATTCACCTTGTGTTTTTTCAACTAGTTCTGGTCGATTTGCTTTTTCAAATTCAACAATTGAATCACGGCGTTGTTTGGCTTCACGAGACAGAATCGTTAATTCTTCTTCAGGTGTTAGCTCAGATTTTTTATCAATTTCAGCCGCTTGAATTGCTGTTTTAATCATACGCAAAACGGCTAAAGTTTCTTTATCTTTTGCTTTCATCGCTGTTTTAATATCGTTGTTAATCGTTTCTTTTAATGACATTATTCTCTCTCCATTCTTGTATTTCGTTTGATTGATAAAAAAAGACTGGGACCTATAGCCCCAGCCTGACATAGTCATATGATACACAGAGTTGACTAGAACTTGCGTTTACGAGCTGCCTCTGATTTTTTCTTACGTCTTACACTTGGTTTTTCATAAAACTCACGTTTGCGAGCCTCTTGTAAAGTTCCGGTTTTAGAAACAGTACGTTTGAAGCGACGAAGAGCATCATCAAGTGATTCGTTTTTACGAACAACTGTTTTTGACATATCCTATTCCCTCCCTCCGAGCATTTAAAAGTAACTGTTTTCTTTTGAATAGAATAACCAAACAAACGAAATGTCCTTTTTTTATTATAGGAAAGGTTTACTAAAATGTCAATCAACTTCTATACTGCCTATGAACTTTTTTAGGAAAACCTTAATTCATGCTTTAGTTGCGCATTTTTCGCAAAGTCCAAAAATCTCGAATCGATGAGAATGAATTTCACAACCTTCTAATTGATCTTGGAAGAAGTCCATTGGACACATATCTATTTCTTTTGTACTACCACACTTTTCACAAATGAAATGATGATGATGCCCATGTGTTTGGCAACGGAATCTAAATAATTTCTCACCATTTAGTTCTGTTTCTTCTAAAATATTTAATTGCACAAAGGTATATAAATTACGATAAATTGTATCATAACTTAATTGCGGGAATTCAGGTGCAACTAACTTTTGTACTTGCTTTGCTGACAAGTAGCGATTCGCATCATTTAAAATTTCAACCAATCGTTGGCGTTTATTCGTGTGCTTGTAGCCCGCTTCTTTTAGAATCTCTAATGCTTCTTCAACATGATTATGTGAGTGGTTATGATGATGCTTACAGTGGTCGTGTCCACAGCAATGATCGTGTGAATGCATATTACTTCCTTCTTTCTTGATTTAATAACTCTTCAATCCAATGTGAATCGAATTTTCCAGAACGAATCATTTCAATCTCTTTCTTGTAAGGCGCAATCTGAACTTTATTTGCCACTTTAATCCATGGAGTTTCAAGAATTTTAGGGAGATTTTTAAATTCTGGGACTTGAATAACATTCATTAACGCATCAAACCCAATTTCTCCAAATCCAAAATTTTCATGCCTATCTTTATGAGCACCCACAGGATTTTTAGAATCGTTGATATGAAGAACTTTAATGCGATCAAGTCCTACCGTTTTATCGAACTGTGTCAATACTCCCGATAAATCGTTTTTAATATCGTATCCAGCATCATGAACATGGCAAGTATCAAATGTAACCGATAAGTGTTCATTGTACGCCACGCCATCAATAATACGAGCTAGTTCTTCAAACGTACGAGCTAACTCCGTTCCTTTTCCAGCCATTGTTTCTAAGGCGATTTGAACTGTTTGATCTTTTGTAATTACTTGGTTTAGTCCATAGATGATTTGATTCAATCCAACATCAACACCCGCTCCTACATGAGAACCTGGATGTAAAACAACTTGTGTAGCACCGACTGCTTCAGCACGTCTCAATTCTTCTTTTAAAAAATCAATTGCAAAATCAATATATCCTTCTTTTGTAGTATTGGCTAAGTTAATAATATAGGGAGCGTGAACGACCACTTCCTTGATTCCATTTTCAGCCATAAATTTCTTGCCTATTTCAGCGTTTAATTCTTCTATCGGTTTTCTTCTGGTATTTTGAGGAGCTCCCGTATACACCATCATAACATTTGCCCCGTAACTATAGGCTTCTTTAGCTGACCCTAATAGCATTTCTTTACCACTCATTGAAACATGAGATCCAATTAACATGTCAAACCTCCAATTTTGCTCTTATTCTATTTTATTGTACCTAATAAATTCTACTACAATCAAGTTCAAAGCAACTTTTTATACACAAATAAGGGTTTTATTGTTATAATGAATTAGGAATACTTAATTTTAAAGGAGTCTCTATGGATTCAATATTGCATCTATTAAAAAAGAAAAATACACAACAATTCATAGCTTTCATTTTTATATTATTAACGTTTTGGATAATTGCACATCCTTTGGTCACTGAGAAATCTGCTTCAACTAATGAGAACACTATCCATCAAACGGTTGTTGACAATTCAAACTCAAACTCTGCTACACAGACATCTTCAAGGGTTAAAAATAAAGTTGTTCAATTTGCTGTAAATACTGGTTCTTCAAACGTGCAGGTTTATCAAAAGATGGATTCAAAGTCCATTCCAATAGGTAAAATCTCTCAAGGACAGTATTTATTATCTTTACATAAAGTAAACAACGGATGGATTCAAGTTCAGTATAATGAACAAGTTGGATATGTGGAAGAAAAAGATAATATCTTACTAACAACTCTAATGAAAGGTTATGCAAACGGTGGGTTGAAGATTTATCAAACTGCTGAAAAAAACACTAAAGAAATTGGGACAATTCCTTATGGTGAAATTTTCTATCTTCTTGAAGATGTTTCCGATAAAACTTTAAAAATCCGTTATAAAGAAACTGAAGGATACGTGGATAGCGATTCTTCGAACTATACTATTGATTTAATCCAAGAAATATTGAACAAACAAGCTGGACTCCCAACCACTATTGATTCCAATAAAATGTTTGTAACTAAACTAAAAGAAACTCCAATTAATTCTAAAGCATCTATCACTTCAGAATTAATTGGAACAGTAGATAAAGGAACTCAATTTGTATATGAAGATAGAGAAGGAGATTTCTACAAAGTTTCAGTTGGTAATGGAAAATATGGATATATTCCATACTGGTTAGTCACTACAAATTTCGCAGGGATAGAGTCAGATGATACCCTCCCACAAGGAATTAAAAACGCAACAATTGTCATTGACCCTGGTCACGGTGGAGATGATCCTGGTGCTGTTGTAAACTTTAGTGAAAAACATGAAGCTGACCACACACTTTCAACTGCCTTCTTGGTTAAGAAAGAATTAGAAGCGTTAGGCGCAAAAGTTATTTTAACAAGAACTGACAATAGTTCTGTTTCATTAGCAGAGCGTGCCGAAATTAGTAATAAAAATAAAGCCAACGCATTTATCAGTATTCACTTTGATTCTGCGGAAGTTGATAGTGCTAGTGGAACTACAACCTACTATTATAGTGATAAAAGTGAAAATCTTAGTCAAACCATTAATAAGTATTTATCACGTAACTTACCTCTAAAAAATCAAGGCAGCAGGTTCCAAAACTTTATGGTATTAAGAGACAATGCTCGCCCATCGATTCTTTTAGAACTTGGATACTTAAACAACCAAAGCGATAATAAAGTAATTTCATCTCAAGAATATCAAGAAAATATCGCAAAAAGTATTGCAAACGCCTTAAAAGAATACTTCCAATAAACCAAAAGAAGCGATGCTACTCCCTGTGGAATAGCGTCGCTTCTTTTTATTCTAAAATAATTCATCAATTTCTTGACTTGTAGTTTCTACTGGAGTTGTATAGTTTGCAGTAATTTCTTCAATCACTGTCCCATCAACAGCTTCTTTAATCAACCCTTCAACATCAAGACGCGCTTCATATTGACGTGCCTTTTCGAGTTTTGGTTTTGTCTTTGGACTTGGTGGAGCAAATACCGTACAGCAATCTTCAAATGGTTGAATCGATAATTCGAAAGTATTAATTTCTTCAGCAACTTTGATAATATCGAGTTTGTCCATTGTAGCCACCGGACGAATTATTGGTGTGTTAGTCACGTCATTAATCGCCAGCATGCTATCTAAAGTTTGAGAAGCTACTTGCCCTACTGATTCCCCATTAGCAATTGCAAGTGCACGTACGTTTTCTCTAAGTTGATCCGTAATACGAAGCATGAAGCGACGCATAATCGTCATTAAATAAGCTTCTGGTACACTCTTCTTAATTTCCTCTTGAATTCTAGAAAATGGTACCGTAAGGAATTGAATACTTCCTCCAAAACGAGCAATTTTTGCAGCTAAAAGTTTTGTTTTTTCAAGCGCTTGAGGACTCGTATATGGTGGGCTTGCAAAGTGAACGCATTGAATCTCCATCCCACGTTTCATCGCAAGATACCCTGCTACTGGAGAATCAATCCCGCCAGATAACATGAGCATCACTCGACCACTTGTTCCAACAGGAAGTCCGCCTGCTCCTGGGATGGTCTTAAGACTCACCATTAAGTGTTCACGGCGCACATCGATACGAACTGTAATATCTGGTTGTTTTAATTGAACTTTGATATCTGGAAATGCTTCAAGAACAGCATCTCCTAAGAACAGATTGATTTGGTTTGTATCCATCTCGAATGTGTGATCCGAGCGTTTTGTCATAATTTTAAACGTCTTACCTTCAAGATCTTCTTGACTCAATAAGTCAAGAACCACTTTTTTGGCTACTTCCATATCTTTTTCGATAATATAGACTGGCGAAATTGATTGAATCCCAAAAATTGGTTTTACCTTTTCGATAACAGCTTCTTCAGGCGCTTCATGTAAATCTAAATACATAAAGTCATAATCAGGAATCACCTTTACCTGAGGAAAATCTACTAAGACTTTTTTTATATTTGACGCTAATTTTTGTGTGAACATCTTCTTGTTTCTACCCTTTGTAGAAAGTTCACCATAGCGAATCAAAATTCTAGTTTTCAAAGGTTTCCTCCTTTTTATTTTAAAAACGAAAATTGTTTCATTAACTGATGCAATACATTGATAAACTGTTCGACTTCTTCTTTCGTGTTGTCGTTTGAGAAGCTTACACGAACGGCTCCTGTTGCCCATTCAGTTGGCACATCCATCGCATAAAGCGTACTAGACGAATCTACTTTTTTACTTGAACAAGCAGAAGTCGTAGAAATATAAATGCCATGAGTTTCAAAAGCATGAACAACGACCTCTCCACGAACACCTTTAATAGCAAAGCATAATACATGAGACGCTCCATCTTCAGGCGAGAAGATGCGAATCTCAGTTTTTGTTGCTAACTCTTTCCATAGTTGGCTACGAAGTTCCCCCGTAACAGACTTTTCTTCTATAGCCATTCGCAGAGCTTTTGTTGTGGCCACAATCCCTGGAAGGTTTTCCGTTGTACTACGTTCTCCTTTTTCTTGTCCGCCACCTGTTAAGAGCGCTTGAATCTTACGTCCAAATTTCTTATACATAATCCCAACGCCTCTTGGTCCATGGAATTTATGCGCAGATAGACTTAATAAATCTATGCGTCCAAGGGCTAGCAGCTGGCTTGCGCTCTCAAGCGCTTGAACAGCATCCACATGAAAATGAATCGATGGATATGCTTCTAACACTTGTGCAATTCCCGCAATTGGCTGAATTGCACCAACTTCATTATTGACAGCCATTACACTCACTAGAATCGTATCTTTGCGAAGACTCTCTTTTAATTGCTCTACATTTACAATTCCTTTTGAATCGACATCTAAGTACGTCACTTCAAACCCGAAGCGTTCTAATTGCTTACAGGTTTGAATGACTGAAGGATGTTCAATCTTTGTCGTGATGATATGCTTCCCAAATACAGATTTTTCTAAAGCTGTTCCTTTAATCGCCCAGTTATTTGATTCAGTTCCGCCTGAGGTGAAGAAAATCTCCTCAGGTTGAACTGATAATAAACTAGCCACTTGTGCTCTAGCTTTTGTCAACACTTGATGGGCATCGACTCCTAATTGGTGTAAGCTCGATGGATTTCCGAAGAACTTTTGGCTAACTTGAACATAGCTCGTTAATGCATCATCATAAATTTTCGTTGTTGCTGCATTATCAAAATAAATCATTCTACTATCCTTTCAAATTCCATTAGTTCGCAACGATGTTTACTAAACGTCCTGGAACGGCAATTACTTTACGGATTGTTTTTCCTTCAATTGCAGATTTTACTGAATCATGTTCTTTAGCAAGTGCTTCAAGAGCAGCAGCATCTGCGTTCGTTGGAACCATTACGCGTGCTTTAATTTTTCCATTTACTTGGAAAATCACTTCAACTTCGTCTTCTACTAATTTAGATTCATCGTAAGTTGGCCATGGTTCGTAGCTAATTGATTCTGTGAATCCGAATTTACTCCAGATTTCTTCAGCCATATGTGGTGCTAATGGCGCAATCAATTGTACAAGACCTTTCATGTAGTCGAATGGTAATGCATCTGCTTTATACGCTTCGTTTACGAAAATCATCATTTGAGAGATTGCAGTATTAAAATGCAATTCTTCGAAGTCTTCTGTCACTTTTTTCACCGTTTGATGGTACACTTTATCTAATTTGCCATCATTAAGTTTTGTGATACGGTCACGCATCTTGCCATTATCATCAATCATCAATCTCCAGAAGCGGTCTAGGAACTTACGGCTACCTTCAAGTCCTTTTTCACTCCAAGCAATCGATGCATCAAGTGGTCCCATAAACATTTCATAAACACGTAATGTATCAGCACCATATTCACGAACAACATCATCAGGATTTACAACGTTCCCTTTAGATTTAGACATTTTCTCGTTACCTTCTCCAAGAATCATCCCTTGGTTAAATAATTTTTGGAATGGTTCTTTGTTTGGAACAACGCCTAAATCGTATAACACTTTATACCAGAAACGAGCATATAGTAAGTGAAGAACCGCATGTTCTGCACCACCAATATATAAATCAACTGGTAACCATTGTTTTACTTTCTCAGGATCAACAATTTTTTCTTTGTTATGTGGATCAATGTAACGTACAAAGTACCATGAGCTTCCTGCCCATTGTGGCATTGTATTTGTTTCACGACGACCTTTCTTACCTGTTGCAGGGTCCGTTACATAGAGCCAGTCTTCAATCGCTGCAAGTGGTGATTCACCTGTACCACTAGGACGAATTTTATCTGTTTTTGGTAACACTAATGGCAGTTCTGATTCTGGAACAGTTGTCATAGTACCATCTTCCCAATGGATGACTGGAATTGGTTCACCCCAGTAACGTTGACGAGAGAACAACCAGTCACGTAGACGATAGCTTACTTTTGCAGCCCCTACGCCATGTTCTTCAAGCCATGCATTCATTTTAGCAATTGCATCAGTTTTGTTTAATCCATCTAAGAATTCTGAATGAATATGTACACCATCACCAGTGTACGCTTCTTCTTCAACGTTTCCGCCTTCAATCACTGGAATAATGTCTAATCCAAATACTTTGGCAAATTCGTAGTCACGTTCATCATGTGCTGGAACGGCCATAATGGCACCTGTACCATAAGTACTTAATACATAGTCTGCAATCCAGATTGGGATTTCTTTTCCGTTCACTGGGTTAATCGCGTACGCTCCAGTAAATACCCCTGTTTTTTCTTTAGAAAGTTCCGTACGTTCTAAGTCAGATTTTGTAGAAACGGCTGCAATATAAGCATCTACTGCTTCTTTTTGTTCAGGAGTCACAATTTTTTGAACTAATTCATGTTCTGGAGCTAATACATTGTAAGTCGCTCCAAATAATGTATCCGGACGTGTTGTGAAGACTTCAAAACTCTCATCTATTGCTTTTACATTGAAACGAACTTGAGCTCCTTCTGAACGACCAATCCAGTTACGTTGCATATCTTTGATGCTTTCTGGCCAATCTAGATCATCCAAATCTTCTAATAGACGATCAGCATATGCTGTAATTTTCAACATCCATTGTTTCATTGGTTTACGGTAAACTGGATGTCCTCCACGTTCACTCTTACCATCGATAACTTCTTCGTTAGCTAGTACTGTTCCAAGAGCTGGGCACCAGTTCACTGGAATTTCAGCTTCATATGCAAGTCCCATTTCCACTAATTTAGTGAAAATCCATTGTGTCCATTTATAGTACTCTGGATCCGTTGTGTTAATTTCACGGTCCCAATCATAACTAAATCCTAATTCATTAATTTGACGTTTGAAGTTTGCTACGTTTACTTTCGTGAATTCTGCCGGATCATTTCCTGTATCTAGAGCATATTGCTCTGCAGGAAGTCCAAACGCATCCCATCCCATTGGATGTAGTACATTATATCCTTGTGCACGTTTCATACGAGAAACAGCATCAGTTGCTGTATAACCTTCTGGGTGACCTACATGAAGTCCTTGTCCTGATGGATACGGGAACATATCTAATGCGTAAAAGTTTTTCTTAGAAGAATCTTCTGTTGTTTTGAATGTATGATGTTCTTTCCAATATTTTTGCCATTTTGGCTCGATTTCTAGATGATTAAATGTCATCTGATTCACTCCTTTCAAAATAAAAACGTCCCACCTGTCATTGACAGATAGGACGCAATACGTGTTACCACCTAAAAATTTTACTCTTCTTACCTGTAACGCTGGCGAAGCGGAAACTCTTACTAATCCTTCAGAGTTCGGCTAAAGAGGCGAGTTCAGTTTATCGAATTGATGCATTTTCACCAACCATGCACTCTCTACAACTATCAGAAAAACTTACTATTCCTCTATCTGCTTTTGTGAGTATTATTTTAGCAGATTATTTTGAAACTTTCAACACTTGACCAACTTGGATAACATTTGAAGTTAAGCCATTTAAAGCTTTTAATTCAGATAATGTTAATCCATTATTCTTAGCGATACGGAATAAAGTATCTCCTGCTTTTACAGTGTGAGTTGATGTACCTGTTGAATAGCTTACTGTTTTAGCTGAAGTTGCAGTTGCCGTTGTTGTTTTTGCTGATCTAGACATCACTAATTGTTGACCAGGAATGATTGTGCTAGTTTCTGACAAACCATTGATTGATAACAATGTAGTTAATGAAATACCGTGGTTATAAGCAATACGGTATAAAGTATCTCCTGCTTTAACAGTGTATGTTCCTGAAGTTGATGCACTTGATGCTGTAGATTTATAACTTACTTGAGAAGCAACTGTTGCGTTTGAAGCTCCAGATAGTTTTAACGTTTGTCCAGGACGAATCACTGATGATTGTGACAATCCATTTAAGCTTAATAATGTGTTTAAGCTCATGCCTGAACGGCGAGCGATACCGTATAAGGTATCACCTGCTTTTACAGTATAAGTCCCAGAAGTTGATTCGACTGAAGAATTTCTATTTGTTTTAGTACTTACTGGAGTTGAGAAGTTTCCTTCTGATTGACTCACTGTTAAACTTTGACCAGGATAAATAACAGATGATTGAGATAAACCATTTAACGTTAATAATGAATTTATACTCATTCCTGAACGACGAGCGATACTGTATAAAGTGTCTCCCGCTTGGACAACATAATTTCCACCGCTTGTACGAGCTGTTGAAGCAGATGTTCTAACTACTGTAGCAGAAGCTTCACCACCAACTACATGTAAAGTTTGTCCTGGATGAATGATACTTGATGCAGAAATTCCATTTGATGAAATTAATTCGCTTAAGCTCATGCCCACTTTACGACTAATTCCGTAAAGTGTATCTCCCACTTTTACTGTATAAGTGCCATTTACTTTTGCAACAGATGAAGTGTTTACAGGGGTTGATACTACTGTAGTAGTAATTTTATTTGTAGAATTCCCTAATGATAAAGATTGACCTGGATGAATCACTGAATTTAATGATAATCCATTTAAAGACAATAATTGATTTACACTAACACCCAATTTACGACTGATAGCATATAAAGTATCCCCTGCTTGAACCGTATATTGTCCTCCAATTGAAGATTTTTCTTCAGTTGAGGCTGCGATAGCAGTTGCATTTCCATTATCATATTTTGTCAATCCAAATTGTTCAATAATACGATTTAATTTAGCGTAATACGCAGTGTCCGTTGCATAACGTCCAGTTAAATACCGTGTGGCATCTTGATAGCTGTTTGTACGGCTCTTCCATGCACCTGAATAGAACATTGGTGCTCCTTTAATACCATTGACGATTTTATCTACATAATCATCCATTGATTCTTTATAAGAAGGATATTTTCTGAAGTTATCATAAATACCGTAGTAGTTTTGCGCTCCGGCATCTTCTAATGTATACATATTTACAGATTGACCATTGTAGTTCCCTTTTACACCAAATAGATTATGGTTTGGTTCAGAAGCTAGCACACTTGTACCCCAGGCAGATTCTAACGCCGCCTGTGCGATCATTACTGAAGTATAGACATCTTTACCTTCAGTAGCTTGTTGAGCTGCAGGAATAATCTTATTTAAAAAACGTTGCGCTGGAGTTTGTACTTGATTGGTAGGTACAGTATATGCATGAGTTTTTGGTGCTATCGCTAATCCGGCTACTGTAGTTGCTCCAACGACAGCAACTGTCTTTTGTAAATTTTTATTTGCAGCTTTGAAAGCCTTCATTTGTTTTTCTTTTTTTAAACGTAAGTATCTTTCGTGTTTTGTTTCTGTCATCCTTTTATCCTCCATATAAAAACTAATTCGTAATCCATTATAGTAGGATAAAAATGAATGTGTAGGGGAACGTTGCGCGAACACGTAAAACGTCGTATACTCTTAATATCCGTAAAAAATATGTAACAAATTGTAAAATTTTACTTAAGAGGTGTTTATTTTGAAGAACGCTCAACAATTTAGCCACGAAATGATACTTTCAGAAAATTTAGAAAATGGACTATTTATCGACGCAACCGCAGGAAATGGACATGACACACTTTTTTTGGCACAACATATAGATTCGACTTCAAAAATTTTATCTTTTGATATTCAAGAAATAGCTATTTTACAAACAAGACAATTATTACAAAAATATGACTTAGCCCCAAAAGTGACTTGTATTCTAGACTCCCACGCGAATATTTCAAACTATTTAGAACAAGACGAGCTTGTTAGACTAGCTATTTTTAATCTGGGCTATTTACCTGGAAGTGATAAAAAGATCATCACGACTCCTTCTTCTACAATAAAAGCTATCAAGATTTTACTAGAACGATTGGAGAATAATGGAAAGATAATTATTGTATCCTATTATGGTCATAATGGTGGCTTAGAAGAAAAGAATTCGGTAGAGTCCCTACTATCCAATCTTTCTCAAAAAGAATGGAGTGTCTTAAAATATCAATTTATCAATCAAATCAACTGTCCACCAATTTGTTATGTCCTCGAAAAGAAAAAGTAAAAAAAGCCAACCACTACAATAGTGGTTGGCTTTTCGTTTATTCATTATGCAAAACTAGCTTTTAATTCTGCAACTTTATCTAGTTTTTCCCATGGAAGTTCTATATCTGTTCTACCAAAATGTCCATAAGCGGCTGTTTGTTGGTAGATTGGTCTACGTAAATTTAATGTTTCGATAATTCCTTTTGGAGTTAAGCGGAACTCTTTACGAATGACTTCAATGATTTTATCTTCTGGTACGTGGTTTGTTCCAAATGTATCTACAGCGATAGAAACTGGTTGTGCTACCCCAATCGCATATGCTAATTGGATTTCACATTTATCAGCAAGACCAGCAGCGACAACATTCTTTGCGATATAACGTGCTGCATAGCTTGCAGAACGGTCCACCTTTGTAGAATCTTTACCAGAGAAAGCTCCACCACCATGACGTGCATATCCACCGTAAGTATCTACGATAATTTTACGGCCTGTTAATCCAGAGTCCCCAACAGGTCCACCGATAACGAATTTACCAGTTGGATTAATGAAGTAACGTGTTTCATCGTCAAGTAATTCAGAAGGTACGACTGGTTTTACAACATACTCAAGTACGTCTTTTCTGATTTGCTCTTGAGAAATCTCTTCATCATGTTGTGTACTTACAACAATTGTATCAATACGTTTTACTTTATGTTCCGGAGTATATTCAATTGTTACTTGAACTTTTCCATCCGGACCTAAGTAATCTAATTGTTTTTCTTTACGAACTTTTGCTAATTGAAAAGCCAATTTATGACTTAAATCAATCGGTAAAGGCATATAAGAATCCGTTTCATTGGTAGCATAACCAAACATTAATCCTTGGTCTCCTGCTCCAAACTCTTCAGACTGCCCACGAGTTTCTAATGCATCATCAACTCCCATTGCAATATCTTGTGATTGCTTGTCTAAAGAAACCATCACCGCAACTGCATCCGCATCATATCCATACTTGCGGTCAGTGTATCCTATTTTACGAATCGTATCACGAGCAACTTGTTGGTAATCAACAACCGCACTTGTTGTGATTTCTCCTACTAAAACGACTAAACCAGTGTTTACTACTGTCTCACAGGCTACACGAGCAGTTGGATCTTGAGTAAGAATGGCATCTAAAATACCATCACTAATTTGGTCTGCAACTTTATCGGGATGTCCTTCTGTTACGGATTCCGATGTAAATAAAATTTTTTCCATTTCTTTTTCCCCCATTCAATTCCGGTTACAAGGCATCTACACATGGTGCATCCTTTCGGGAATATCATTTTTAACTTTTCCTATTATAGCACTTTTATAAAAAAATGATAGTAAAATCAATTATAATTGAGTCCTCAATGAAAATTTATAATCGTCTCAAAAAACAAATTTTAAATTTAATAAAAAGCCTAAGTATAAACCTAGGCTTTACATATTAAACAAAAGTTATTTTTGTTTTTTACGAATAAATACAAATGAAGATACTAAGAATAAACCAGTAAATAAAACTAGAATATTATAATTCGAAATACCAGTATTTGGTAATTCTGCTTTTTATTCTAAGGTTATAGTGTTCTCTGTTGTTTCAACTTAGATATTCTCCTATTACCTGATTATTGCTTAATCTGGTCAATTAAAATGTAACTCTAGATAATGGTTTGTTTTCATCAAGTGATTCTATGTTGACTTGTTACATCAGTTCTATCGGTAAATTACCATTCACAATTAACGTAATTAAAATTCCCTTTGCAGTAAATCAATAGTAACTCTGCCTCCCTCATCTTGACAAGAACAGTATTATTCCATATCATTAAACTATAATTAAGAATGAGGTATTTTTATGAATAACGAACCACAGTCAATGTCCGTTTCGAACATCTTACATCAACTAACCTCTCCTTGGCTGAATTTTATTTTAGCTCCTTTAGGATATTGTTTAATCGGACTTCTTCTTGCTATAAGGCAACAACAATTTCACTTTACTCATTTTTCAGTATTGTTTTTGTTCTTTGTCATTATTTATTTGCAAGAAAATTCATTTAGAAAATTTGCTAACCATCCTGAAATGAAAAGATGGATTTTTATTGCCATTACGGATATAGTGCTACTTTCACTTCTTGTCTATTTTTATCAAAATGTAGTTTTAAGAATCGTTCTTCTTTTGCTTTTAATGGTGATTCTGAATCATGGCCACTTGTTTGAACTGAAGACAAATGATATGTTTTATATTTATCATTCATTTTTAAATAGTATTTCAAAATATTATTTGGGGAATTTCATCACTTTGTTTATTTTAAGTGGAGCGGTTTCTAAAGAAATTAGCATTCAATTATTCCAATTTATTTTATTTGGATTATATGTTTCTCATGTTAAATCACGTTTGGTCGAAATTAGAGAAGGAAAAAGACACTATGGTCCAGTAGTAGCAATTTGTACTGTTTTATTTAGTCTTTCTTGGCTAATTGGAACAATAATCTACTTTGTCTGGTACCTAGGCTCCTTTAGTATTTTGGGAACCATTTTATTCTCATTATCCTTATTGATTCCAATTTTATATCAAATATACTATCGAAAAGAATTTTCTGTTAATCGACAATTTTCATACTTACATTGGTATTTAATTGTAATGTCATTTTTATATGGATTTTTCTTTATCATTTAAAAAAACTGTTGGACAATCCAACAGTTTTTTTAAACTTCTTTTTGACCATATGCACAAAGATCTAACAATGGACATCCCTCACACTTCGGACTCCTAGCCGTACAATGATATCTTCCAAAGAAAATCATCCAATGATGAGCCTTTCCCCATTTAGTCTTAGGTAACTTTTTACATAAGGTTTCTTCAACCTCAAGAACAGATGCTGACTGTTTACAAATCTGTAATCTTTTGCTTACTCTTTCCACATGAGTATCTACAGCAAAAGCTGGCAAGCCAAAAGCAACACTTAGTACAACATTTGCTGTTTTTCGCCCTACACCTGCTAGCGAAATCAATTCTTCTCTGGTTCTTGGAACTTCACCATTATATTTTTCAACAAGTTGCTGGGCACAAAGTCTAATATTTTTGGCTTTATTTCGGTATAATCCTAATGATTGAATACACTCAATTACAACCTCTTCTTCACTATTTGCTAGAGCATGAGCATTGGGATAAATTGCAAAAAGTTTCGGTGTCACTTTATTCACGCCTTTATCTGTAGCCTGTGCACTTAAGATCGTTGCAATTAAAAGTTGAAAAGGTGTTTCATGATTCAATTCACAGTGCGCATTAGGAAATAGTCTTTCCATTCTCTCTAGTGCTTCAATAGTTTTTGCTTTCGATAACATAAATCACCTTTTCGTCCAATGAATCATCGGTACTTTAGTTTTATCTAGTGGACTAGCTTGTAGTTCAACTTGATTATTTTTGATTCGACTCTTTTCAGTAGCAAGCTGTTGTAAAGTTTTAATTCCTTTTCGATGCCAACTCAAAAGAATCTTATCCATATATTTAATCGTAAAGACCTGATTTAATACACATTCCTTTAATGCTGCAATAATAATTTCTTGTGGATAATGATCCTGGTGAATCCAACTAGATACATTCTGAATTTCAAAAGAACTAAGTGGTCTACCAAATTCCTGTTCAATTAAAGCTAACAGGTTAATGTCAGACTGTTTTTGCTCTTTATTTTTAATGGAATGTTGCTTATATGCTATCTCTAATTGTTGCATTAAAGGCTTAAAACTGTAATAATCTACCTTTTTTTCAGTTTGAGTTTCTCTTTGTTGAATGACTAGTACTTGTCTATCCATTAAATGTTGAATAATTCCAAATAATTGCTTTTCATCCAGTTCAAATGTTTTACAAGTTTCTTCTACATTTAAAACGAAGTATTCTTCTGTATGCCTTTGTAGTAGCCAAGAAATTAACAAACATTCATCCGCATTTAATTGTAAATGCCGATAGTACTGAATCAAAACATTAGGTACGGTTGTGGAACCACTAAACATCCAGTGCTCTTGGAATGTTAATGCCATTCGATTTCCTCCCTCTTCTAAAAAAGAGCCAACGACTCTTGTCAGCGGCTCCTTTATTTTCATTTTATTATGGGTAAATACGGTTTAGTAAACGTGGGAATGGGATCGCTTCACGAATATGTTTCGTACCAGCTACAAAAGTTACCATACGTTCTAGACCAAGTCCAAATCCTGAATGAGGCACTGATCCGAATTTACGTAAATCTAAGTAGAATGCGTAGTCATCTGGATTTAATCCATTTGATTTAATTCTGTCTAATAATTTATCATAGTCCGTTTCACGTTCACTTCCTCCGATAACTTCCCCATATCCTTCCGGAGCAAGTAAATCCGCACATAATACACGACTTTCATTTCCAGGAACTGGTTTCATATAGAAAGCTTTAATTTCAGTTGGATAGTTGATTACGAATGTTGGAACACCAAAGTGGTTTGAAATCCAAGTTTCATGTGGTGAACCGAAGTCATCCCCATGTTCTAGATGTTCGTAATCCGTATCTTCATCATTTTCGTGCGCTTGTAACAAATCAATCGCTTCATCGTATGTGATACGTTTGAACGGTTCGCTAATATATTTCTTCAATAATTCAGTATCACGTTCAAGAGTTTCTAACGCATGAGGTGCACGGTCTAGTACTCCTTGAATTAACGCTTTAACGTACGCTTCTTGTAAGTCTAATGACTCGTCATGTGTTAAGTATAAATACTCCGCATCCATCATCCAGAACTCAGTTAAATGACGACGAGTTTTAGATTTTTCTGCACGGAATACAGGTCCGAAGTCGAATACACGACCAAATGCCATTGCTCCAGCTTCTAAATATAATTGACCAGATTGTGTTAAGAATGCTGGTTCACCAAAGTAATCCGTTTCGAATAATTCTGTAGAATCTTCTGCCGCATTCCCTGAAAGAATTGGACTATCGAATTTAATGAATCCATTTTTATCAAAGAACTCGTATGATGCGTAAATAATCGCGTTACGAATTTCCATAATGGCATGTTGTTTTGTTGAACGTAACCATAAATGACGGTGGTCCATTAAGAAGTCAGTACCATGCTCTTTTGGAGTAATTGGGTATTCATGACTCTCACCGATTAATTCGATGTCTTTTACTAATAACTCATATCCTAATTTAGAACGAGTATCTTCTTGTACAACACCTGTTACGAATACAGAACTTTCTTGAGTTAATCCTTTTGCTAATTCAAAAGTTTCTTCACTTACGTCCGCTTTCACTACAATTCCTTGGAAATAAGCTTTTCCATCACGTAATTGTAAGAATGCGATTTTTCCGCTAGAACGTTTATTGGTAACCCAGGCACCAATCTTAACGGTTTGTCCAACGTAATCTTTTGCTTGATTCATTGTTATAGTTTTCAAAATATCCCTCTTCCTTTACAAATATGATTCAATAAATTCTTTAATACGTTTTGCTGCTTCTCTTAACTCTTCTTCGCCATTTGCACAACTTAATCTAAGGAAACCATTACATCCAAAATTTTCTCCAGATACAGTAGCCACTCCAGCTTCTTCCAAAAGTTTTAAGGCAAATTCTTCTGACGAAGCCACACCAACAATATGCATGGCCGTTTTTATATTTGCAAACAAATAGAAAGCTCCTTTAGGCTTTTCACACTTGATTCCTTGAATTTCGTTCAGAAGTTGATGAAACAAGTCAATCCTTAATTGAAATTTTTCACGCATCTGCGACTTAACGACTTCCATATCTTTATCAAAAGCACGAATAGCCGCATATTGAGTAACCGCAGCAGGATTGCTAGTCGTATGGCTTGTAAGGTCATTTAAAGCTCTTATAACTTTTTGAGGACCAAAAACATATCCCAAACGCCAACCTGTCATTGCTACCGATTTCGACAAACCATTTACAACAAGTGTGTTATCAAAAATCTCCTTCGATAAGCTGGCCATACTAATTGAATCTTCCCCATACACTAATTCATAATAAATTTCATCTGCTATTACAAAAATGTTGTGTTCTAAGGCCCAATTTCCAATTGCAAGTAGCTCGTCTTTTGTATAAAGGAGCCCGGATGGATTCGATGGTGCATTTAATAATAAGAGTTTTGTCTTTTCAGTCACATATTCATTTAGTAAATCAATCGTTACTTTAAATGAATTTTTTTCTTTAGTTTCAACATATACTGGGACACCTTCTGCCAATTGAACTTGCTCAGCGTAACTAACCCAATAAGGAATTGGAATTAATACCTCATCTCCAGCGTCAACTAAAGTCATGAAAACTGAATACAAAGCAAATTTCGCTCCTGAAAAAGTAGCTACTTGATTCTTTTCTAAACGTATTCCATCTCTTCGATAATGATAATCACAAATCGCTTGGCGTAAAGAATCTATTCCTAACGCAGGAGTATAGTGATCCGTTTCATGGCTTTTTAAAGCAGTAATGGCTGCATCTGTGATTTGTTCTGGAGTATTGAAATCTGGTTCTCCAATCGAAAGACTAATAACCTTACGACCTTTCTCCTTTAATTCTCTAGCCTTTTGAGTCATTGCTAAAGTCCCCGACGGTAAGATTCTTGATACTCTCTTTGAAATTTTAACCATAAATCACCAATTTCTATATATTCTCAATATCTTTAATCCATTGTCCATTCTGAGCCGAAATATAGTAATAACCAATTCTTTGATTATTCATTCTATAATTCACTTCCCATACTGGCTCTCCGTTCAAAATACCCATTCTCGCTTCTAAAACCTCTACATCTGGTTTTGCTTGAGCTGTAATGGAACGTGCCTCTTCTTCGTTCACTACTGCAGATTGCTGAAGAATAGTCACTTCTCCACCTTCTTCAGGAATAATCGCATAAATTGCTTTTCCTTCAGTGTCTTCACCCATAATCGTGTAGTAAGATTTGTCATTATTAAACCAGTAAAACTTAGTTACCTTAGAAAACTCTACTTTTGGAGCCATCAAGGTTAATGCTTCATTACGTTTTTTTATTTTTGGATCCACACTCGTTAAAAAGATTTGTGCGCCGGCTAAAAATAATAGAAATAAAGTGAGTAATAGAATAAACATTGATTTTCTTTTCATCAATTTCTCTCCTCAACTCAAACTTTCATAGATAAAGGTATTATACGCTATTCTAAGCAAAAATACCAACATCCCCTTATAAAAAAATCCCAAACTTAGTTAATCTTTATTTTTTATACGCGCACTATTCAAACATTTTTTGAAAGTCTTTTCGATAACCACTGCACTCTCTGGAAATATATTTTTTACTTTATCCGAATACTTGCTAATAGAGGCTCGTACATCTAAAATCCATATTTCTGCATTCTTTTGTGTTGGACGACTAAATCGACCCAATCCTTGATAAAGTTGAAGAAGCATCATTTTAATCGAATATTGAGCAAAATAGGAACGATTCTGTTCTTTCATCTCCAATTGAACAATTTGCTGATGGGTTGTTACTGGATTTGGAAATGGTAATTTAGTAATTACTAAAGAGTTTATGGAAACTCCACCACTATCAAAGCCTTCCCAGAAACTGTATACTCCTAATAAAATGGAATCACTCTTTTCTTGGAATCTTCTTTGAATTTTCCGTCCTAATTGAGATCCTTTTTGTGCTAGTAATTCAATATGATTCCTTTTACAATAATTAACCATCAATTCTTCTACTGCCATCAATGCCTCTATAGAATGCATTAAAACTAACATTCTTCCCCCATTACGTTCGTAAATTTGTTGAATACAATATGCGATTTGTTCATGATATTGGTTACTTGAAGCTGCAGTAACAGAAACTAAGTCATTTGGAATAAAAATATGGTGGGCGTGCGAATTCACTTTGGAGTCCATAATTGTAAGGTTCTCTTGTGCCTTTAAATCGTAAAATAAAGGAGTAAAAGTTGGAATTGTTGCAGAAATCCCTATTAACTTTTTAATTGTTTTCTTAAAATGATTAAAAACATGAGTAACTGAGTCAACTCTCAGTACTTCTATCATTTCCTGCCCATATTGGTCTTTTCTTTCAATGACAAAATACGAATGATTGGACTCTTGGAATTTGAGCAAGGAATCCTTCATTTCTTGTAATAATTGAATGCTATTCTCAAATAAACTTGTCTTTTCTGAATTTTCTTGAAGATAATTCATTAACTGAATAATGGACTTTGTGAACGCTCGAATCATTTCATGATGAATCGTTTCAATCCATTCTTCATTTGTAAAAACAATAGATTCCTTCAAATAATTTCCTCTATTCAATTCTTCAAACCAAGTTTCGTATAAGTCACAAATTTCTAAAAGTTTGCGGTTTATTGTTCTGGACAAATGCTCCTCATCTTTCGAAAAATTTGTCATCGAATTTAGATAGTAATCACTCCATAATTGTTGTAATAAGAACAAATTCGAGAATTTAATCGATACGGTTCCGTATTGTTCCAGTGAATGTTCAAACTGTTGCACTTCGTCTAAAAGAACAATTGGTTTCGTCTGATATGACATTGTAGACGCATAATGAATTAAAAACGCATGATTTGTTACGACAATATTACTTTTTTGAACAGATTGAACAGCTTTAGTCCAATATAAACTTTCCTTTTTGGAATTCTCTTTCACACAAATATCTTTCCAAAGAGATGATTGGTATAGCACTTGATTACATTCTGATAAATCTCCTGTTTCTGTTTCAGTGATCCAAACAACTAAGCCCATAACTGACAAACTGACTCTTGGACTCTTGTCATTTTTTAACTGACTAATTTTGTAAGAGAAAGCTTCTAAATCAATATAATTTCTTTGTCCCTTTATTGAAACAATAGGATTTTTTATCTTTAAGGCACTTACTATTGGAAGTACACTATCTTCATACAATTGTTGCTGGAGTAATAAATTTGACGTAACAATCCAAATAGGATTTTGATTTGTGGCCTTTTCAAGAGCTGCAAGAAGATAAGCATATGTTTTTCCAGAGCCTGGCGGTGCTTCTATAAAATGAATGGGCTCCTCTTCTTCTAATGTTTCAAGAATTTTTTTAATAATTTTTCTTTGAGAATCATTATCTTTTAAAAATTGATTTTCAACTAATTTACTATAGGCATTCAACGCAGAAACTTTACTAGTTGTTGGAAAACTTTTTTCTTCAAAAACCTTTTTCGACACTACAAAACCATTTTCAATTAAATAATTATTACTATCTTTCCCTTTAGCAATACTGAAGGCATCCTTAAAAATAGCTCCCGTATCCCCAATAAGTTCATTCGAAAATTCAACTAATTGTTCAAGCGTTACCTTAGAAAAACTACGAATTTTCTCTTGAAGTATTAAAAATAATTGGGCAGTTGCCCGAGCGTCACTTCCAGCTGTATGAACTTGAGTATGAGGAATTTTTAACATATTTGTTAAATCACTTAAACGATAACTGATAGCTGAAGGATAACAAATTTGAGCCAATTGAACAGTATCTATAAAAGGAACTTCTAGTTCAATCCCTAGAGCCTCTTTTAAAGCAGTGATGATAAAAGGCCCGTCAAATCCAACATTATGAGCTACAAGAGTTCGACCTTCTAACAGATTGTAAATATTCATTGCCACTTCATCAAAATAAGGTGCTTTTTCAACATCAGCATTTGTTACACCCGTTAATAACTGTATTTCAAAGGGAATACTCTGCTCCGGATTTATGTTTAAAGTAATATGTTCAACGATTTTATGATCAGTGATCAAGGTACACCCAAATTGGAAAATACGGTCCCCTTGTTCGTACTTAGGTCCCGTTGTTTCTAAATCGATGACGGCATATTTCCTATGCATTCGCAATCCCCCTTTCTTCGTATTCTCATCTATATTAGTGTACTAACTTCTTTAAAGGGTTGCAACCAACAAAATACACATTCGCCGACTATCGTTTATTTTTTATCAAAAAAAGAAGCTAGAAAGCACCTCTAGCTTCTTTTCAATTATTTATTTTAAACAGTTTTACCTTTATCTACCACTACTTGTACTTCTTCAGTTCCTGTAAGAACAGTATGCTGTTTGACAACTACACCTTTATCTGCAATCACATAATCTAGGTGAGCACCTGTCTTAATAATTGCATCCGATAAAATAATACTATTTCGTACAACCGCTCCTTCTTCTACGACGACATCACGGAAGATTATACTATTTTCAACAGTTCCGTTAATTTTCGATCCATCACCAAGTATAGATTCTTTTACAGCAGCGTTTTTTCCATAAATAGTAGGTACCGTATCTTGTACACGAGTAATAATATCTGTACCTGAGAGGAATACATCTTTAAGATTATTAAAATCTAACATATCCATATTTAAATCATAATAATCTTTGATATTATTAACAACCTTCAAATAACCTTTAATTTGATAAGCAAACACTCGTAAAGTTTCTAAATTTTTGGCAATATAATCTCTAAGAATATCTTCCCATCCTAGAGTTAATCCCTTCTTAACAATGCCATTGAAAAGTTCCTTGGTCAAAATGTAAATTTTTACTTGAGTTGCACAAATATTTTCTGACCCATCAAAATGATAAAGAGATTCATATACTTTATGATTTTCATCAAAAATGATTTGTGATTCACCAACATTAGGCTTTCTGTAAGTATAAGCTACAGTAATATCCGAACCAGTATCTAAGTGGTATTGGAACATTTCTTTAAAATCAATATTTCCAATAATATTGGTATCCGCTAAAATAACAAATTCTTCATCTAAACTTTGTGTATAAACCATCGTGTTAGCTAAAGCCTCAATTTTATTCTGAGGAATTCGCGTCGATAAGTAATTAGACATAGGAGTAATAAATTTAAGCCCACGATTTTTTCGGTTCAAATCCCAATCCTTACCATGAGACATATGATCTAATAAAGATTTATAGTTATGGTTGGTAAGGACTGCAATATTATCAATGTTGGCATGCACAAGAGATGAAATCATAAAGTCAACCATACGATAGCGAGAGATTACTGGCAATGCAGCCGCTGTACGATTTCGAACTAATCCTTGTAAATCATCATTTCTATAATTATCTGCAAATAGTACACAAAACGCTTTAATCATATTAGTTACCTCCAACTTTTGTATCTTCTGTAACAATCTCATCTTTACCAATTACGGTAATCATATCTTGACCAAGTTCCACTTCAGAATGCCCTACTGTTACTCCAGATTTTACAACAGTTCCTTCGGCAATAATTGAATTGGTAACTGTTGCTCCTTCTTCTATTACAGCATTTTGCATAATAATACTTCCTTGAACCTTGGCATTCTTTCCAATGGATACTCCAGAAGAAACAATAGATTCATGAACGGTTCCTAACACAATCGTCCCATCTGAAATCATTGAATCTGTTACTTGAGCACTATCTCCAATAAATTGAGGTAGTTTTCCTTCATGTCGATAGTAAACTTTCCATGTTTTATCAGAGATATTAAATTCATCTCTACGTTTAATTAAGTCCATATTGGCTTCCCAAAGACTTTCAATCGTACCAACGTCCTTCCAATAACCAGCAAAAGGAAATGCAAAAATTCGACGATTTTCTTCTAAGAGCATTGGGATAATATTCTTCCCAAAATCTTTTTCACTCTCAGGATTTTCCTCATCTCGAATTAAATACTCTTTAAGAACTTTCCAGTTAAAAATATAAATTCCCATTGAGGCTTTAGTCGAAATTGGATTTTCTGGTTTTTCAAGAAACTCAATGATTTGTAAGTCATCATTCGTATTCAAAATCCCAAAACGGCTTGCTTCTTCTAATGGCACATTAATATGAGCTACCGTTAAGTCAGCTTCTTTTTCCTTATGGAAATCAAGCATCTTATTGTAATTCATTTTGTAAATATGATCCCCTGATAAAATTAAAACATACTCTGGATCATATTGTTCAATATATTTAATATTCTGATAAATGGCATTTGCTGTTCCTTTATACCATTCACCCGTTTTTCCAGCAGTATACGGAGGAAGAATCGTTAAACCTCCATCAACTCTGTCTAAATCCCATGGGTTACCATTCCCCATATAGGAATTAAGTTCTAGAGGCATAAACTGTGTAAGAACACCAACAGTGGAAATTCCTGAATTAGAACAGTTAGAAAGTGGAAAGTCAATAATTCGATATTTTCCACCAAATGGGACAGCTGGTTTGGCCATATCTTTTGTAAGAACTTGGAGACGTGTTCCTTGTCCACCAGCTAGTAGCATTGCAACAATTTCTTTTTTTCTTGCCATATGTTTATCCTCCGATTAATTATTATTAATAATATACAAAGTTGAAAACGGTGGTACATTTACCTCTAAAGTATAATCAAACTCTTTATGTGGTTGAGTTTTTGTGTGAAGAGCTCTATTGATAAGCCCACTTCCGTTATACTTTCTTGCATCAGAATTTAAAACTACCTTATAACTACCCCATTTAGAAACACCTAATTTATAATTTCTGATTAAGTTTCCTGAAAAATTAGAAATAACTAAAATTTCATCCCCAGATTCATTTATTCTAGAAAACGCGAAAACATTATTCCAAATATCTTGAACCTCGTGCCACCTGAATCCTGACCATCCACCATCTAACTGCCACAATTCTGAATGTTTTTTATAAAAAGCATTCAAATCTTTCACATAACGATGAGTAGCATCATGAATCGGATAATTTAGTAGAAACCAGTCTAATTCTCTTTCTTCATTCCATTCAATAATTTGCGGAATTTCATTTCCCATAAAGTTTAGTTTTTTCCCTGGATGTGCCATCATATATCCCATAAAAGCACGGTAATTTGCAAACTTATCTTCGTAAGAAACCGGCGCTTTATCTACTAGAGATTTCTTTCCATGAACGACTTCATCATGTGAAATAGGTAAAATATAATTCTCAGTGAATGCGTACATCATAGAAAAAGTAAATTGATGATGAATTCCCCCTCTAAACAAAGGGTCTGTTTCTAAGTAATCAAGGGAATCATTCATCCATCCCATATTCCATTTAAAGTGGAATCCTAAGCCTCCTTCTTCGATTGGTTTTGTTACCCCTTCATAAGAAGTCGACTCCTCAGCTATCATCATCACCCCTGGATAATGATTTCTCACAAATTGATTCAGTTCTTTAATAAAATGAATAGCCTCAAGATTTTCAAAGCCACCGTATATATTCCTTGCCGACTCTTCCTCATTTCTACAGTAGTTATAAAATAACATCGAACTGACTGCATCGACTCTTAAGCCATCAATATGAAACTTTTCAATCCAAAAAACAGCACTAGAGAATAGAAAAGATTGTACTTCTGACCTTCCATAATCAAAAACCCTTGTCCCCCAGCCTTTATGTTCTTGTTTCCGGAGATCTCCATACTCGTAGCAAGGTGTTCCATCAAATTCATATAATCCGAAAGCGTCTTTCGTAAAATGACCAGGAACCCAATCTAAAATAACTCCTAGATTGGCTTTGTGGCATTCATCCACAAAATACATAAAATCTTCAGGAGTCCCAAATCTAGATGTTGCGGCAAAAAAACCTGTCACTTGATATCCCCATGATTTGTCATAAGGATATTCCGTAATTGGAAGCAATTCGATATGAGTATAGTTCATCTCTTTTACATAGGGGATCAATTCATCCACTAATTCCCGGTAAGAGTATGATTCTCCATTCTCTTTTCTCTTAAAAGATCCTAATTCTACCTCATATATATTTAAAGCATTTTGATAAGGAATATTTCTTTGTTCTATCCACTTTGAATCGGACCATGTGAATTCCGGAAATTCATATACTTTGGATGCCGTATTAGGTCTTGTTTCCGCATGTCTTGCATAAGGATCAGCTTTCCAATGAAAATTTCCGTTATAAGGAATGATGACATATTTATAAGCATCAAATTGCTTAATTCCAGGAATTGTTATTTCATATATTCCGTTATCATTTATTCGTTTCATAGCAAATTTAGTAGGTTCCCAATTACAAAAATCACCAGTCACATAGACCTCTTTGGCATTAGGAGCCCATACTCGAAACGTACAACCTTCTTCAGTTAAAAAGTTACCCAAATAATCATAACTATGAAAGTTTCTACCTTCATGAAATAAATATTCTGCCATTTGTTGCACTTGACAATCACTCCTTTTCAAATCGCTTTACTATACAGATAAGCGTTTTCAAGTTCTGGACAAAAAATTAGAAAATGTTACTAGTTGAACAATTTCTCTTTTATAAATTATATCATATTTTTTTAATTTTCCTATACTATTGTGTGAATTTTCATGTTATTTATTGTTGTATCTATAATATTTTTCAATTCTTCGTTTTGTTATCACTTTTAAGAAGTTTGTATTACAATGAAACTAGATTTATAAATAAAAAGGAGGTTACTAATGATTCAATATCACTCACTTATGAATAAGTATCCTGCTGGTGCAGTGACCAATGAACAATCTGTCTTTATACAAGTAAAAGTGACTAAAGACACTCCTCTTTCATCGTTACAATTAATTCTAAAAGAAGATTTTACTCAAAAAATACATGTGTTACATCCAAGTCTATCTAAGATTGAAGCAGATGGGACATTATATACTTTTGAAATTTCTAAATTAGATACCGGTCTTTACTTCTACTACTTTGAAGTTCGATCAGAAATCGGGATGTATTTTTTAAGCAATAACAAATTTCAGGCGGTTCCTACACTCTACTTTAATGAAGTGAATTGCTGGCAATTGACTGTATATGATAAAGAATTCCACACTCCAGATTGGTTCAAAGGTGGAATTATGTATCAAATTTTCCCTGATCGTTTTAAAAAGAGTAACAATTATAAAGCCCAAATTGCGCGTAATGAAGAGGTCCGAATTAAACACTTTAATTGGAATGAAAACCCCGATTCAGGAATCACTCATGAAAATTATAAAGCTCAAGATTTCTTCTTAGGAAATCTAAAGGGAATTGAAGAGGAACTAGAACACTTTAAAAAACTAAATGTTAATTGTATTTATTTGAATCCAATTATGGAAAGTCCGGATAACCATCGGTATTCAACTGCTGACTATTTTAATGTCGATCCGTATTTAGGTACAAATGATGACTTTAAGGAGTTATGTGAGCTTTTCAAAAAGCATGGTATCCATATTATTCTAGATGGTGTATTCAGCCATACTGGTGATGATAGTATTTACTTTAATAAACAAGGTCACTATGAAAGTAATGGTGCCTTTAATTCAATCAATTCTCCATATTATTCATGGTTTAATTTCATGCACTACCCTGATACCTATCATTCATGGTGGGGATTTTCCAACCTTCCTACCGTTAATAAGTTAAACAAATCTTATATGGATTTTATAAACAATCCAAGCGATGGGGTTCTCCCATTTTGGCAACATTTAGGAATTTCTGGTTGGCGATTAGACGTGGCAGATGAATTTCCTGACGAGTTTTTAGATGAACTTCGGACAACAGTAAAGAAAACCGATTCTGAAGCACTTATTATTGGAGAAGTATGGGAAGATGCGACAACTAAAGTAGCTTATGATCGTCGTAGAAAGTATTTCCTTGGAGAACAATTGGATAGTGTAATGAATTATCCTTGGAAAAATGCAATTATAGAGTTTATTAAAACAAAAGATGCTTCAGCATTAAAATATGCTCTTGAAGAAATCATTGACCATTATCCAAAACCTGCTTTAGAAGTATTAATGAACTTATTAGATAGCCATGATACTGAACGCATCTTAACATCTCTTGGTTTTAATAATACTGAGGATGTCCCTCTCCACGAACGACCTACTTTAGAGTTATCTGGAGATATGCTAGAAGATGCTATTAGGAAACTAAAAGTGGCAAGTTTTATCCAATTCACGATTCCTGGTGTTCCATCTATTTATTATGGAGACGAGATTGGAATGCAAGGATTTAGAGACCCATACAATCGTAAAACTTTTAATAAAGCAAAAATGAATCAAGAGATTTTTGAACATTATTTGTCTCTAACAAAATTTAGAAATGATTATAAAGAAGAGTTCAAAGGAGATTTTAAAGTTATTTACTGTCAAGATGGTTGTTTAATTTACCAAAGAGAATCTCTTATTTGTGCCGTAAATATCAACAACCATTCTCACTTCGTAGAAGGATTACATGGTAAACAATTATTTTCTAGCACTCCTACACGTAACCATCCTAAAGGATTAATCATTCCATCTGTTGGGTTTGCAGTTTATAAAATCAAAAAATAAAAAGAAGATTATCACGGTTGTGATAATCTTCTTTTTATTTTAACCTTCTACCTTTTTTATATGCCATATCTCTTTCGCATACTCTTCCACAGAACGATCTGCTGAAAATATTCCGGCGTTTGCAATGTTTGCTAGACTCATCTTCATCCATTTATTGGAATCATTATAGGCTTTTTCAATACGTTCTTGTGCTTCAACATAGCTATCAAAATCTGCAAGACACATATAATGATCTTGAGTTAATAAATAATCCACGATGAAGTTGAAATTCATTCCACCAACCGTCATTGTACGGATGAAATCAAGAACTGTCTTAATCTTAGGTGAATTATTGTAGTATTCCCAAGACTTGTAGCCTTTTGCATATAACGCTTCTACTTCTTCTGTTTCTAGCCCGAAAATCACGATATTGTCTTCTCCTACAGCTTCGTAAATTTCCACGTTTGCTCCGTCCATTGTACCAAGAGTCACTGCACCATTTAACATCAATTTCATGTTACCAGTACCACTGGCCTCTTTACCCGCTTGAGAGATTTGTTCACTCACATCCGCAGCTGGCAAAATGATTTCTGCTAACGTTACTTTGTAGTCTGGAATAAATACTACCTTAATATATTCACGCACTAATTCGTCACTTTCAATCATTTGAGAAATCGAGTGAATGAATTTAATAATGTTTTTCGCCATTTGATATCCTGAAGAAGCTTTCGCAGCAAAGATAAATGTGCGTGGTGTCGGACGTAATCCGCTGTATTTAATCTCATGGTAAAGATACACAATGTGCAAAGCATTTAATAATTGACGTTTGTATTCATGTAATCTCTTCACCTGTACGTCAAAGATTGAATGAGGATTTACTGAAATCGCAAGAGTTTCACGAATATAGTCTGCTAACTGCTCTTTTTTCTTCAGTTTAATTTCTCTAAGTGCCTCTAAAACATTTTCGTCATCCTTATAGGCATTCAATTTAGAAATGCCAGAAAGATCTTTAATAAAATCATTTCCAATTAATTGTTCTAAATAAGAGGCCAGCTCCGGATTGGCTTGTCCCAACCAACGTCGATGAGCTATACCATTCGTCACATTTCCAAATTTTCCTGGATATAATTCGTTGAATGCTTTAAAAGTATCACGAACAAGAATATCACTATGCAGTTTTGATACCCCATTCACATAATGACTGCCCACAATTGAAAGATTTGCCATCTTAATCATTTCGTCATAAATAATCGCTGTATCCCTTAAGGTATATTCTTTTCCTTGTTCCATTACCCATAAACAGAATCGTCTATTAATTTCTTCAATAATAGAATAAATACGAGGAAGAATTGGTTGGAATAATGAAACTGCCCATTTTTCCAAAGCTTCTGCCATAATCGTGTGGTTTGTATAAGCAAATGTTTTTGTCGTAATTTTCCATGCTTTGTCCCAATCATAGCCATATTCATCCACTAATAAGCGCATTAATTCAGCAACACCCATAGCAGGATGGGTATCATTAATATGAAGCGCAACGTGTTCAGAAAAGTTTTCTAATGTACCAAATTCATGGTAATGGTTCTTCACTAATTGTTGTAATGAAGCACTAATAAAGAAGTATTGTTGTTTAATTCGTAACTCTTTACCCTCGTTAGTAACGTCGGCTGGATATAATAATTTAGAAATAGAAGACGCAATCGCTTCAGCCTCTGATGATTTAGTATATTCCCCACGTTCAAATAGTTTCATATTGAAGCCTGTTTTTGCTTTTGCTTCCCATAGACGTAGTGTATTTACTGCAGAAGCGTCATATCCTGAAATCAATAAATCATAAGGTTCTGCTTGGATAGAGGTGTAATTTTTATGGATTACTTTTAAACCCGTATCTGTTATCACTTGTTCTAACTCACCATAGAACCTTACTTCGACTTCTTCATCGTTACGATATACTAAACCATATTTCCCCAAATCCAACCATTGATCAGGAAACTCTTGTTGCCAACCATTAGTAATAACTTGCTTAAAGATACCATATTCATAGAGAATAGAAAATCCTGTTACTGGATACTCATTACTTGTTAATGCATCTAAATAACAAGCAGCAAGTCTCCCTAATCCACCATTTCCAAGTCCTGGGTCCGGTTCCATATTATAGATTTCATTTAATGAAAAGTTATTTTCTTTCAAATAATATTTTGCTTCTGTTTCAAGTCCTAAATTAAACAAATTATTTCGCAAAGTACGGCCAACTAAAAATTCCATTGACATATAATAAGCACGTTTTTGACGAGTTTGTTTTAAAGTTTGTTCATAACTAAATTTCTTTTCCATTAAAATATCACGAACAGATCTCATTAATGCTTCATAGACTTGACGCTTGCTTGCGTTCGAAATAGTGACCCCAAATTGATTTTTCAACGAATTATCAACACGACTTACTAAGCTCTTATCAACCATTTATTTTCCTCTTTCTTCTTACAGCACTTCATGATACAACGACAAATATTGTTTAGCAGATTTTTCCCAACTAACATCTTTATTGAGATTATTTTTGATAATTTGATTCCATTCATCAGGTGATTGGTAGAAACAAGTTACTGCACGATAAATTGCATCCATCATATCTCCTGATTGGAAACTTTCAAACGTGAATCCATTTCCTTCTACCCCAGTAAAAGGAATCACAGTATCTCGCAAGCCCCCTACACGATGAACAACTGGAACTGTACCGTATCTCATCGAAATTAATTGTGATAACCCACATGGCTCGGTTTTAGAAGGCATTAGGAAAATATCACTGGAAGCATATATTTTTGCGGACATTTCATTGGAAAATAGAAGGATGCTGCGAACTCGATCATGGCGATAATTTTGGAGAGAACGTAATGCACTCTCATAATGAGCGTCACCGGTTCCTAACACAACCAACTGTGCCCCTGTTCTCAAAATATCTTCGCTAGCCTGTAATAGCAAATCAATTCCTTTTTGATGAGTTAATCTTGTAACCATACCAATTAATGGAATATCCTCGCTTACTTCTAATCCTAACTCCTTTTGAAGTTCTAATTTATTCTTTACTTTATCTTCAAAAGTATGGATATCATAGTTAATAGGAATAATCGGATCTGTTTTAGGATTAAATTTTTCAATGTCAATTCCATTTAAAATCCCTTTTAATTTTCCTTGTTCAACAATCAAAATTTTATCTAATCCGTATGAAAAATAAGGGTCTAAAATCTCACGAGCATAGGTTTCGCTAACAGTATTGATACGATCTGCGAGTTGAATAGCACCTTTTAATAAATTTAAATCACCATTATAAATTAACGCATCGAAATATTTATTATCTAAACCAAATAGATTTCCCATTTCATACGGGTTAAATCGTCCTTGAAACTCAATATTATGAATCGAAAGAACGCTTTTCATATTTTTGTAGAAATCTGCTTCTCTACTCTTCAACACATCTAAATAAATGACAGAAAGAGCTGTATGCCAATCGTTTACGTTAACAATGTCTGGTTTAAAGTCAACACCAGGTAAAATCTCAAGAGCAGCTTTGGAAAAGAAAGCAAATCTCTCACCGTCATCGGCTTGTCCATAAATACTCTCTCTCTTAAAGTACTGTTCATTATCAATAAAATAAAACGGAACGCCGTCAACTACAGTTTCAAATATTCCACAATATAAGTGTCTCCAACCTAAATCAACAAACTGATATCCACTATATTTTAATCCAAATCGTTCACGATCAATGCTAGAATATAGGGGCAATACTACTCGAGCATCTATTCCCAGTTCACGAAGCGCCTTCGGTAGAGAGCCAATAACATCTCCTAAACCTCCAACTTTCACGAAAGGAGCTGCCTCAGCTGCAATAAAACATACTTTCATACTCTCTCTCCTTTAAATTATTCTGGCTTCATTATACCTTTAAAATCTGAAAAGAACTAGCCTCTTATATAAAAATTTTAATATAAAAAAGTCTAAGACAAAATAGTCTTAGACTTTCTAAATTCATTAAATTTCAGGATAGATATCTTCTACAGATTTTTCAGGATCAATTACAATAAATAAGTTTCCGTGAGATCCAATAGCTGAACTTTGGAATTTGTTGTCATTTCCATCTTCATCTACAGGGCTGTATGGGAAATAAACGCGGTCAGTTTCAACAACTACGTCTGATTTTGGATGATTTCCATCTAAATATAAAATATCCATTAATTCAATATCGCTATATTTTTTAACACGTTCGAACATACCTAATTCTAATCCACCTAAGTTAATGTCTTCAGACATTACGTGGTCAGCTTCTGGTAAGATTTCAATACGTAATGATTCACATGGGTGAATTTCTTGGAATTCTCCACCGTTAATACGTCCAAATGAAGTTGTAACTTTTTTAATCCATAAGTCACCAATCAAACGGCGATTAATCGTCCATGTTTCTCCATTTCTAAATACAAATCGTAAACCTGACATAACCTTTTTCATATAGGGTCACTCCTTAAAATATTATTGCTTACAAGATTAATTTTACCATTGAAACGCCTTTCATTCAAGACTTAATACTAATAAATGAAAAAATGAAATTGATTTCATAGCATTAATTTTCGAGAAAATGGTTCCTTATCCAATCAACAATTTCATGGTTTTCATTTTTTAATTCATCAGATAATATGGCCTTCTCAACTGCTTGAAGAACTTTCCCTATCTTTGGCCCCATTTTTTCAAGCTTTAATGCTTCTTTTACACCAAATCCATCTATCTGAATATCTTGCATAGAATGAATAGGTAAAGTTATATACACTTGAGTTAAGATATTATGATTTTCAGTTCTACCAAGTCCAGGGAGTAATCCTTCAATTTCAATAGCAATCCTTTCTGAACATTCGTATGCCATGAATGAATCCCACTCTTTATCTAAACGCTTAAGAAACGTTTGATATCCTATCAACGTCTCAGAAATTTGCTCATTTGAAGATTTCCAATTTTTTAATACTTTTTTTAGCTCGGAAGCACTTAATTGATTATAATACGCAAATAAAACCCACGCTTGAAGAATCGACATAGAATTCACTGGAAACTCTCCAATTTTTTTCAATGTTTCTCTAGAATTTGCAAAATCCGGACATGATTGATACAAATCTGATTCGATAAATGCAAGAAACGCATTGTTACGATGCAAACTAACAATCATTTTCTCAAATTCTACCTTCATTCGCTCCACCGCAACACGTTCTAAATTACTTTTCAGAACACGAATGGCATTAAACGTCTTCGATTCTATTGTAAAACCTAATTGACCTGCAAATCGTATAGCTCTCATCATTCGAAGCGCATCCTCATTAAAACGCTCCATAGGATTTCCAACACATCGAATGATAGAGTTTTCCAAGTCTTTAAGCCCATCAAAGTAATCGACAATTTCTTCTTGATCATTAATAGCTAATGCATTAATGGTAAAGTCCCGTCTCATTAAATCTTCTTCAAGACTTCTAACAAAGGTAACAGAATCCGGATGTCTAAAATCTTGATAAGTCCCTTCCGTTCTAAAGGTGGTAACCTCATAACTATCTTGATGATAAATGACTAGTACTGTACCATGTTCAATACCTACATCTACCGTATGGGAAAATAAAGATTTCACTTCTTCAGGTGTGGCACTTGTTGCTATATCTACATCAGAAATCTCTTTACCCAATACTAAATCTCGAACGGACCCTCCAACAAATACTGCTTCATGTCCAGCCTTCTTTAAGGTTTGTAAAACAGGTAAAGCTGCAACAAAAAGTGGAACCGATAGAATGTCAATTTTTCGATTAAATTTATTCATTTTCTAACTCCTTTAATCGATTTGTTAATTGCATAAAGAGTTCTGAGTCCATTTTTTCAAGTGCTTCATTGATTTCTAGTTTTAACTGCGAGATTTGAACTTCCTTTTGAATGGTTTGTAGTTCTTCTGTTACAGAATCTATTTCATCAAGTTCTGAAATGAAATACGGATTCTTTTCTAACACACCAAAACTTACCATACTTTTGTATGCATTTGGAAAATCAAGTTCAACGAAACAATCTTCTTTCCAATGAAGACGCATATCATGAAAAGCAACTTCTGGATTATCAAAAGAGGTCCCTTCTTTAAAAAATAAGAAGGATTCTTGAGCAGGTTTAATCGTTGAAAACAACATTCCTTTTGGAGTTGATTCTACATGTTCAACAAAATGAATTTGTTTCAATAATAATTCATGGTTTAAAAGATAATTCAAAATCCAAAGGGATTCTCTTCTTTTTAAAGAATGGTTCGAAATAAACCACGAAATAAACTTTTTCTTGGTTTCTAAACTTGGGTTAAACATTATACTACTCCTATTCTTCAAAAATAAATGAATAACGAATAAACTCTGGATTAAACGGATCTAATTTCAAAGCTTCTTGTAAAGCTACTTTTGCTTGTTCCTTTCTTCCTTCTTCAATCATAAATCGAATGTAATCTTCATAGAATTCTAAGGAACTTTCACCTGCTTCATAAGCTTTTTGATAGTTCGTAAATGCTTCACTGTACTCTTCCATTGCTTCATAAGTTTTCGCAAACAAGTAAAGAATAACAGCATCTTCTTTTGTTTCTAGGCTCTCTAGAAATGCAATACTTTCCTCATATTCTTCTTCCTCATTCAAAGCTTCAACATAGCTTGTCACATTGAGAATTGAATCATTATTTAAGTTTACGGCTTCTTTTAATTCAAGTAATCCTTCCTGTTGATTTCCTGTTGCAATTTCAATTTGTCCAAGAATACGATGTGCTTCATCGTTCAATTCATCAAAAGCAATCCATTTCTTAGCATAGGATTTTGCTTCCTCATCACGTTTTAAGATTAAGAGACATTGAATTACGTTTAGTGTCACTTCACTATTTTCAGGTTCACGTTCTAGAAGTTCCATATAGTACTCGAGAGATTTTTCGTAGTTGCCCTCAATAGACTCATACGAAGCCATTTGAGTGAGTAAATCACTTGATAGCCCGTCAATACTCTCTTCCCCAATAAATTGCTCTAAGGGCTCTTTATTTCCCATTCTCAAAGTTGCTTCAACGTACAATTCTTGTGCACGTTCCTCTTCCCCAGTTTCCTCTGGATTTTGCTTTAAGAAACGCTCTAAGAAAAAGGCGCTACGTTCGAAACTACCCGCTTCAAATAATAATGTTCCTAAGTAGAAATCAATGATAGCTTCATCCGGTTCCAAATCTTTTGCTTTTAAGAGTTTTTTCTCTGCTAAATCAAAGTCCCCTTCTTCACGATATGCTTCTGATTGTACCACCAATACACTTGGATAGTCTGGATCTGTTTCTGGAATATCATACAGAATCGATAACGCTTGGTCTGTTTCACCTTCAGCAACTAAAATTTCAGCTAGTAAAATCGTCCAAATCGCTTCATCTGGTTCAACTTCTGTAAGTCGTAACAAAGCCCTTTTTGCTTCTTCATAGAACCCGATGGATACAGAATATGTTGCCAAGTCCGCCATCTCTTGAAGGTCATTTTCTGGGTCAAAATGATCAAAAAATCGATGATAAGATTCATATACTTTTTCAATATCTTGTTCTTCTAAAGCTTGTTGTATGTCTTTAATTACTGTAGTCATAAATTCTCCTTGATATAATAAAAACTATTAATAAATATGTATATAATAAAAAATGGCATTATATAGAGATATCTCTAATATAACACCATTTAAAACTTCTTGCTAAGAAAATAGTTCAATTGAATTATTTTTTAACTGCATCTTTAAGAGCTTTACCAGCTTTGAATGCTGGAACTTTAGAAGCTTTGATTTTAATTTCTTTACCTGTTTGAGGGTTACGTCCTTTACGAGCAGCGCGTTCGCGAACTTCAAAGTTACCAAATCCGATAACTTGAACTTTTTCACCTGCTTTTAAAGCCTCTTGAATTGTTTCGAATAAAGCTTCAACTGTTGCTGAAACATCTTTCTTTGTTAATTGCGTTTTTTTAGCAACGCGATCTACTAATTCTGCTTTGTTAGCCATTTTAGTTTCACCTCCATCAAATAAGAATTTCTATCAGATTTTGTTGAGTGGTCCAACTAATCTGGAAATCTAAATAGTTTTGATTTCTTCTAAAGTATAACATTCTAAGAGAATAGTTTCAATGGTTTATATCGTCTTTTATAAGATAGATATGATTTTTTTTACTTTCTTTGACGGGTAATCATATGTATTGGAGTCCCTTCAAAACCGAAAGCAGAACGAATTCTATTTTCTAAGAACCGCTCGTATGAAAAATGCATCAATTCTACATCGTTAACAAAAGTAACAAACGTAGGTGGTTGAATCGCTACTTGTGTCATATAGTAAATTTTCAATCTGTTTCCTTTATCCGTTGGAGTTGGGTTCATGGCAATAGCATCCATCAATACATCGTTCAGCACTGAAGATGAAATTCGACGTGAACGAACTTCATGAATCTCTTTTAGAATTGGTGGGATTTTTGAGAGACGTTGTTTCGTTTTTGCAGATACAAAGATAATCGGAGCGTATGATAAATATAGGAATTCTTGACGAATCTTGTCCTCAAACTCTTTATACGTTGAATTATCTTTTTCAAGAGTATCCCATTTATTCACTAAAATAACGACACCTTTACCGGCTTCATGAGCGTATCCAGCAATCTTCTTATCTTGTTCTTGAATTCCTTCTTCGGCATTCAAGACCACACAAACAATATCGCTTCGTTCAATCGCTCTAAGCGCACGAAGTACACTGTACTTTTCGGTCGATTCAAAGACACGTCCTTTTTTTCGAATACCAGCAGTGTCAATCATTTTAAAAACAGTTCCATTCTCATCTTCAAATGTTGTATCAATCGCATCACGGGTAGTACCTGCAACATTAGAGACAATCACACGTTCTTCGCCAAGCATCGCATTCACTAAACTTGATTTTCCCACATTTGGACGGCCAATAAAGCTGAACTTAATGACATCTTTTTCATCTTCGTCTTCTTTATCTTTAGGGAATGCTTTGACTGCTGCATCTAGTAAGTCCCCTAAACCTAAGCCATGGCTTCCTGAAATTGGGAATGGTTCACCGAATCCTAATGAATAGAAATCAAAAATTTCTGAACGTAATTCAGGATTATCGACTTTATTAACAGCAAGTAAAACTGGTTTGTTTGTGCGGTAGAGTAATTTTGCAATGTGTTCGTCAGTCGTTGTCACGCCCTCTTTCACACTTGTTAAAAAGATAATGACATCCGCTTCTTCCATCGCGATTTCTGCTTGCATACGGATGTTTGACATAAACGGCTCATCCGTAATATCAATTCCACCTGTATCAATAATATTAAATGAGTGCCCTAGCCACTCACCTTCAGAATAGATACGGTCACGAGTAACTCCAGCGATATCTTCTACGATTGAGATACGCTCTCCGACAATTCGGTTAAAAATTGTAGACTTTCCGACATTTGGTCTTCCTACAACGGCAATAACTGGTGTTGACATACTATTCCTCCTTTATCTCTTATTGCGTCATAAAAATAGTCTGGAACCAGTCCAGACTATTTCCACTTAACTTTTAATAGTAATGTTATTCTTCAACTTTAAGTTCTGAAAGTTGATCTCCTAAACGATCAGCTAAAGAGAATGAAACATCTTCTTCAGGTAATTCGTATGTTTCTTCAACTACTTCCACAACTTCTTCTTTTTCAGGTTTTGGAGCTTCTTGTAAAGCTTTAATACTTAAAGAAATACGTTGTTGTTCTGGATGAACTTCAAGAACTTTCACTTGAACTTCTTGACCTTCTTTAAGAACTTCGTGTGGAGTTGCAATATGTTGGTGAGCAATTTGTGAGATATGAACTAATCCTTCTACACCAGGGAATAATTCAACAAATGCTCCGAAAGTAGTTAGACGTTTTACTAAACCATCTAATACAGAACCAACTGCTGCGCGTTCTTCAATGTTATCCCATGGTCCTGCTAATGTATCTTTGATCGATAATGATACACGTCCACTTTCTGAATCTACAGAGATGACTTTAGCATGAACTTCTTCGCCAACTTTTAATTTATCGCTTGCTTTTGCAACATGCTCATGAGAGATTTGTGAGATGTGAACTAGCCCATCCACACCACCTAAGTCGATAAACGCACCGAAGTTTGTTAATCGAGCAACTTTACCAGTCACTACAGAACCTTCTTGAATGGATTCAAATACAGCTGCACGCTTAGCTGCTTTTTCAGCCGCAACTAAGTTTTTACGTGATAAGATTAAACGATTTTCGCTTGGTTCGATTTCAACGATTTCAAAAGCTAATGTTTGACCTTTGAATTGAGTTAAGTTATCAACATAATGGTCTGATACCATAGAAGCTGGTACGAAAGCACGAACTCCTGCATCCACCACTAAACCACCCTTCACAGCATCCACAACTGGAGCTTCGATGATTTCTTTGTTATCAAATTTAGCTTGAATTTCTTCCCAAACTTTACGTGCATCTACACGTTTTTTAGAAAGTAAGAAACTTCCATTTTCTTTATCTTTGATTTGTTTGATGACTACTAAATCAACGACATCCCCTACAGATAAAACGTCTTCTACACGTTCTACGGGCGATGTTGATAATTCATTGAAAGGAATAACCCCTTCAACTCCTCCACCGATAATTCCTACGATGGCTTGTTTATCTTGTAGAGTTAATACTTCACCTTGTACTAAGTCTCCGATTTGAATATCTTTAACGATATCTAGCGCATCTTGCATTGTTTGTAATTCTGACATGTGACTTCCTCCTAGCGCGACAATTCATGCGAACGGAAAGTTCATTGTTTTACAAAAAACCTTTCATCCTCTTACATAATACCACTAACTAAAAGTGATTACTAGTCTTTATTTGTAAAATCTGGTTAATTCAGCATCTTTTCTTGGATAAGATTCGTAATTTCAGAAACAACTTCTTGAATTGATAGGCTTGTTGTGTCGATTTCAATTGCATCATCCGCTTTTTTAAGTGGAGACTCTTTTCTGGTGCTATCTAAAAAATCACGATGCGCAATTTCTTCTTCTAATTTTTCAAGTGAAAGATCAATGCCCTTTTCTTGATTTTCTTTAAATCGACGAAGTGCTCTCGCTTGAACAGAAGCAACTAAATAAATTTTTAACTCGGCATTTGGAAGTACAACTGTTCCTATATCTCTTCCATCCATAATAATAGAATGATTATTGGCGATTTTTCTTTGCATTTCCACTAGTTTTTTCCGAACTGCTTTAATAGCTGACACTGCAGAAACATTTCTTGTAACTTCAAGATTACGAATCTCACGTGTGACATCATCGCCGTTTAAGAAAACGAGTTGTCCATCATCCGAATTTTTAAAACTAATCACTAAATTCTCTAATAAATCTTTGATTGCTTCATTATCAACAACTGCAATATTATTTCTTAAAAAAGCCAATGTTGTTGCACGATACATCGCACCCGTATCTAAATATAGAAAATTCGTTTCTTGAGCAATCAATTTTGAAATTGTACTTTTCCCAGACGAAGCTGGTCCATCAATTGCAACTTGCATTCTATTCTTCCTCTCAAAAAGAAAGTCTGAAACGTCTTGCGTCTCAGACTTCTGAAAATTCACTAGTCATTATTGTTTAACTTTTAAAGTAGTTCCAGGAGCAATATTATCTCCTGTTAATCCATTAATTTGTTTTAATGTAGCAACATCCATTCCATGATTTACGGCAATACGATATAAAGTATCTCCTTGTTTAACTACATAGGTTCCGTAATTCCCGTTTTGTTGAGCTGTTGTTGTAGGTGTTTGTTGTGTTGTTTCTGCCTGTCTAGGAGCCGTTGTGGTAGCTTCTTGTTTTGTAGTCTGAGTAACCGTAGTTTCTGCTGCTACTGTTGTTGTTTCGACCGTTTTAGTAAGCATTACATCATCAGCAGTTCTAGGTTTTACTTGATTACTGTTATTGCTAATCGAGAACCACATCATGAATAATAGCGGCGCAACAAGAACAATTAGGAATACAAATAATAGTACATTTGATAAAGGTGCTACTGCTTTTCCACTAGAATTTCTTGCACTACGAGAAAATTGACGATTTTTTAAATTCTCATCCTCACCAAATTTTCTTTCCCATGGTTGTTCTTCAGTTTTATTTAAGTCATCATTATTAAAGTTATCACTCATCAAAAATCCTCCTAATTTGACCAATACAATCCTCAGTCAATTCACTAAACAATATAGCATATTTATGTGCTTAGGTGCAAACTTTTACCTTAGCTCTATTGTAGCATAAAATAATTAAAAATCACTCTATTTATTCAGAGATTAAATAATTTCTTAAAGCTTTTTTCAAAGGATTTTTTTGAATTTTCTACTTCATTCCATTTAGAAGTAATATCCATTAAAAACAAATCAAGATGTCTACAACTACTACACTTTCCACACGAATCTTTCCGTTTTTCTCCGAAAAACTGAGCTAGATAATCTTCTTTACACAAGCTCGTTGTCGCAAATTCTTCAATCCGCTCTGCTTGCTTTAATTTACGCGTTCGCTGTTTCTTTATAAATGCACTCGTTTGATCATTATTCCAACGAAACGCGTTCGCAATCTCTTTGATATTTTGATGAAGTTCCGTCTCTTCCTCATCATCTACTTCATAGGAGCGTTCAATTTTACGCCTCATTTGGGAAAAATCGTCTGGATGCACAAAGGCGATACAACGACTAAATTGCAGGTCTCTACCCGCTCGACCAATCTGTTGCACATAATCTTCGAGTGTTTGAGGAAGATAGTAGTGAATAATCGTACGAATATTTGACTGATTAATTCCCATACCAAATGCACTCGTTGCTAATAGAATATGGAGTTCTCCTCTAAAAAACTTCTGCTGAATCGTTTGGCGATCTCCACTATGTCTCTTGGAGTGGAAAGTATCGATTTTTGTGAATCCTTCCTCCAAAAGTGATTCCTTTAACCCTTCAATTTCTTTGATTGTTGATGCATACACAATACAAGGAAAATCGACTCTCTTAAGCAATTCATTTAGCATCTTACTGCGCAGACCTTCAACTGGTATCACATCAATTTCACGATTCTTTAAAAACGTATGTCCTTGAAAATAAGTCGTTCCTTCCTTATTTAATCCTAAAAATGCATAAATATCATGAATGACTTGAGAGGTCGCAGTTGCTGTTAATGCCAATGTTCTTGGATTTCCTAAGCTTTTTCTCATTTTTCCGATAAATAAATAATCACTTCTAAAGTCATACCCCCACTGCGATATACAATGCGCCTCATCGACAACAAGTAATCCTATTTCTATTTTTGATATTCTCTTAAAGAACATCGGTGCTTGTAACATCTCTGGAGAAACAAAAATAAATTGATACTCATTTAAAGTACTTAAAATATAATTTTTTTCAGCTTCTGTCATAAGGGAAGTAATGGCCACAGCTTTATAGATCCCCATCTGTTTTAAACTAGCTACTTGATCAACCATTAAGGCAATCAGTGGCGAAACAATGACCACTCTGCATTTATCCTTTATTCCAATATATTGATAGATGAATGATTTCCCATTCCCTGTTGGTAAAATAGCAATCGCATCATGACCTTCTTCAAGAGCCGTAATGACTTCTCTCTGTCCTTCTCTAAACTCGTCATATCCAAATCGCTTCAATATTGGATCCATGTCATTCACGCTCCTTTAAGGCTTTAATTTGATAGTATTTGAATAAGAAGAAATCCATTTTCTTCCCTTCTGCTTCAAATTGGTCTTTAGCCTCTTTATACCTAGGATATTGTCCATTTTCAAAGAGGGATTTATAAGCCATGGCAGCCTTCGTTTCTTCTACACGTTTATACAACGCCTCTTTAGTAAGTAACACATACTTTAAGAGATGGTCGTTAATCGTGCTTTCTTTAAGCTTACGATAGTGAGCAATTTCTATGCGTTTCATTCCTTTTTCAAACAGACGAACTGTTTCTTGAACAGAACTCGTTTCATGAGAAATCCATTCAAACATTTTAGAAAACCATCTATAAGTGATTGGAAATTTTTCAGAATCCTCAAAGACATCGCTCACCCATTTCATCAAGACTAATCTTGAGAGTGGATTACAGTCTTCAACACTGGTAAATTCCCACAATGACACGAGCTCGTCTTCTAGAGCCGCTGTCGACTTTGCTCCATTAAAAAGCCCAACCCATTGCTCTTTCACAGGTGCTTCTTGCTTATCCGCCCAAGTCTTGAATTCATCCACAACGCTACTAACCCATTCGGGTGTAATCGTCGCTTTTTCTTCGTTATACCATCGTTTGAATAATTGCTGTAACCATACATTTTGAACAAGAGGACGATAGCTTTTTTCTTCATAGCAATGATAACTAATCCATTCGACCCAAAGTCTTGTCACATCCCGTAATTGCACAAATGAGTATGGGTGCATCAAGTAATTGACAGGATGGCTTCCGTTTGTCACAAGAGAAAAATCAGGAATCTCTTTCAGTAACACTAATCCTGATTCATTTTCCTCCACAATTCCTTCACGGAAGAATCCATCTACTAATTGATGAAAGTACTCTTCTTTTAAATGAGGTAAGCTAGCAAAAAATACTTCGGCTTTATCTTCTGTTACGCCAATCAAAGTCGACATGGTACGATTTCCAGTTAAAATACGATATAATCGATTTATCGGAACTACACCATATGACTTAATTGCATGTAATATCCAAAATTGATAAAAGGAGTACTGCCTCATGGATAAAAAATCCTCTCTTTCAAAAATTTATACAAAAGTTGATTGCGAGTCTTGTATCGCCTGTGGTATTTGTCAACTGCGTGCTCCTGAAATTTTCGAGTACGATGCAGAAGGCATAGCATATGTAAAACAAGACAATAATACTGGTACAGTTCCACTACAAGAAGATACGCTGGAAAAGTTCAAAGATGCTTACACAGCCTGCCCAACTGGTGCTATAAAAAGGAAAAATACTCCATTTACTGAGAAATAAACAAAACGGACTCAACCTGTGAGTCCGTTTCTTTCTTTGTATGACTCCCTAATAGAAATCTATTTTTCGTCTAAAGCAAGTTTTCTCAATTTTTGTACTTCAAATGAGCGTAATTCACGGTAGTCTCCAGGGCGTAAGTTTTCTAATGTTAAAAATCCAAACTCTTCCCGTTTTAATTTCATAACAGGTAACTCTACAGCCTCAAACATACGCTTTACTTGATGGTTCCATCCTTCGTGAATCGTTAAAGCGACAATCCCTGTTCCTTTATCTGTATCAACTGATAAAATTTGAGCTATTGCGTTTGAAGTTTTCTTCCCATCTAAGACGATTCCACGTTCCAATTGACGCATTTGCCGAGGAGTTGGAATTCCTTTCACTTTTGCAATGTATTTCTTCTCTATGTGATGCTTTGGATGCGTCATTAAGTTTGAAAACTCTCCGTCATTCGTTAATAAAAGAAGCCCTGTTGTATCGTAGTCCAAACGACCTACTGGATAGACGCGTTGCTCTACCTCTTTAAAATAATCCGTTACAACGGTTCTTCCTTTATCATCACTGGCACTTGAAAGCACGCCTTTTGGTTTATAAAACATGAAGTACACAGGTTCTTCTTTATAAATTGGAATACCGTCTACCTCAATTTTATCATTGGCACCTACTTTATATCCAAGTTCTCTAACTACTTCACCGTTGACTTTAACACGGCCTTCTTGAATAAATACCTCACATTTTCTGCGGGATGCCACACCAGCATGTGCCATTACTTTTTGTAATCTTTCCACAAAAAAACCTACTCTTTCTCTTCTTCTACTTCATGATGTTCTTTAGAGCGCATTTCCAGTTCTTCAAATAAATCATGATTATCTCTAAATAATTGGTTTGCTTCTTCAGAGTTTAAATCGAATAAATCTGAAGCATCTGGCAATGCATCAAGAGATTCTAATCCAAAGTAATCCATGAAGTAGGCAGTTGTTTTATACAATTTTGGACGGCCAGGCGTCTCTAATCTTCCAGCCTCTTCGATTAAATCTCTTAGTAATAGTTTTTGAATCGAACCACTACTTTGTACCCCACGAATCGATTCAATATCCACACGTGTGACAGGTTGCTTGTACGCGATAATCGCTAACGTTTCTAGGGACGCTTGAGACAACTGAGAAGAATATGGAGAAACTGCATATTTTTCGATATATGATTTTAAACTTGCTTTTGTCACGAGTTTATAATGCGAAGCTGTGAGAAGTAGCTCTAATCCACTATTTTCGTCCTCTAAACGTTTCTGAAGTTCATCTAGTAACTGACGAACTGCACTTCTTTCAAGTTCCAAAATATAGCTTGCTTCTTCTAATGTAATCCCATCATCTCCAGCCACAAATAGTAAGCCTTCTAATACTGAAATGTAATTAGTCACTCTCTTTCTCCTTTTCTTGTCTTTTCTCAATCAATATATCCTCATATGGAGAACTTTGAATAAAACGTACACGATGTTCACGAACGAGCTGTAACATCGCTAAAAACGTTGTTGTAATCGCATGTCGATTAAATGCTGGGAAACATTCCTCGAACGGAACTTGTTTCTTATCTGTATGCTCAATCTTTGAAATAATCGAATCCATCAATTCTTCAACCGTATGCGTTTCATGTTGAATATTGGCCTTCAGTGGCATCTTTGCAATATTTTTACGCGCTAATTTCTTTAACGCATTCCATAAATCTTGAGTCGTCACTTCTCCTTCTTTCAGAGGAATAATCTCCTGCATTGAAGATAAGTCACTCGCCTCTTTCCCGAAGTGTAATCCTCGTTGGAAAGAGAGTTCCTCAAGTTTTTTGGCATTTTCTTTAATTTGTTGATATTCCAATAGTTGTTGTACCAGCTGATCACGAGGATCCTCCACGATTGGCTCTCCGTCTTCATCCAATTCTTCTAACTTTGGTTTTGGAAGAAGCATTCTTGCTTTAATTTCTAATAATGTTGATGCCATTACTAAATATTCAGCTGCCACTTCCAACTCCAATGTTTTCATGGAATGAATGAAGTTCAAATACTGCTTGGTTAATTCATTCATCGGAATATCATAAATATCAATTTTCATCTCACGAATAAGATGCAAGAGGACATCCATCGGTCCTTCGTATTCAGCTACTTTAATTGTTAAATCTTCCATGGTTCCTCACTTACACGATATTTATTCCATTTTGCGAGAATCACACTCGTTTCAATTGTTCCACTCAATACCTTATCTTCCATCTTTGCTAAATCTTCTAACATTTGGAATGTAATATTTTCCCCACGAAACGAAGGAGACACTGATAAGTATTTAATGATAATCGTGTCTGTTGTGCTTTCTCCACCAATCAATCCAATAAAATTATCACTTTCGGACTCTTTCCAGAGCCAGCATTTAATCGATGGATTTGTCGAGATTTCTTCAATTTCCTCTTGCAATCGTTTAAAGTCCTTGAATTCTGGCATATAAGAAAGTAATCCCATCACAATTTTTTTGTTCGTTGCTGAATAAGGTACTAACAAATTCATTCCTCCTCGAGGTTCGATGCTTAATATAAAACTAAAACTTTACGAACCAATGATTTGAACACTTCTTTAACGCGTTGTGTTGTTTCTACCACTTCTTCGTGGTTTAAGTTTGCTTGCATTCCTGCAGCTAAGTTTGTGATACATGAAATTCCAATCACTTTGATGCCAGCATGGTTTGCCACGATGACTTCAGGAACAGTTGACATTCCCACAGCATCCCCGCCTACAGCTTGCGTGAAGCGGATTTCTGCCGGTGTTTCATAAGTTGGCCCAGAGTATCCCATGTATACTCCTTCTTTAATATTGATGTTTAATTCTTTAGCAGCTTTACGAACCACTTCTTGGCCATATTCATGGTATGCATGGCTCATATCAGGGAAACGAGGTCCAAAGCGATCATCGTTTGGCCCGATTAATGGGTTTGTACCAGTGTAGTTAATTTGATCTGTAATAATCATTAAGTCCCCTGGTTCAAATGTTGGGTTTGCTCCACCTGCAGAGTTTGTAACGATAATCGTTTCAACGTCTAATAATTTCATTAAACGAATTGGGAACGTTACTGTTTCCATATCGTAACCTTCATAGTAGTGAAAACGTCCGTCCATGATTAGAACTTGTTTTCCTTCTAATTCACCATATACAAGACGCCCAGCATGACCGACTACTGTAGACACTGGGAAGTTTGGAATATCTTTATAGTCAAAGATTAATGGGTTCTTTACTTCTCCAGCAAGTTCACCAAGCCCTGATCCTAAAATCATTCCGAAATCAATGTGACCAATGCCTTTTCCTTGTAAAAACATTTTTGTTTCAACTAATTGTTCGTATTTGCTCATGTCGTTCCCTCTTTCTGCATTAGTTTAATTCTTTTAAGAAGCTTGTACCGTTACCAGTTGAGGCAACTCCAAAGTTTTCGCTGATTGTTTCTGAGATATCGCTGAAGTGTCCTTGTGGTAAGTGTGTTGGGTGTTTCAATGATTTGCTTATGGCTAACACTGGAATGTACTCACGAGTGTGGTCAGTTCCCTTGAATGTTGGGTCGTTTCCGTGGTCAGCAGTGATAATGAGTAAATCATCTTCTTGCATATTTTCTACGATTTCTGGAATACGAGCATCAAACGCTTCGAGCGCTTCTCCGTATCCTTTTGTATTACGACGGTGTCCATAAACCGCGTCGAAGTCAACTAAGTTTAAGAAACTCATACCAGTGAAGTCTTTCTTCAATACTTCAACTAGTTTATCTACGCCATCCATGTTGTCTTTTGTACGAACGAATTCAGTAATCCCTTGTCCGTTGAAGATGTCGTTAATCTTACCAATCGCAATCACATCAAATCCATCTTTCTTCAAGAAGTCTAATGTTGTTTCGCCAAATGGACTTAACGCATAGTCATGACGGTTTGAAGTTCTTTGGAAATTGCCAGGTTCACCTACATATGGACGTGCAATAATACGACCAATCATATATGGATCGTCTTTTGTAATTTCACGAGCGTATTCGCAAATACGGTATAATTCTTCAAGTGGAATAATCTCTTCATGCGCTGCAATTTGCATTACAGGGTCTGCAGAAGTATAAACGATTAAATCACCTGTTTCCATTTGGTGTTTACCGTAATCATCAATAACAGCCGTACCACTATATGGTAAGTTACATACGATTCCTCTTCCTGAGAATTCAGAAATACGGTCTAATAATTCTTGTGGGAACCCATCAGGGAATACACGGAAAGGAGTTTTAATATTCAATCCCATTAATTCCCAGTGACCCGTCATTGTATCTTTACCCACAGAAACTTCTTCAAGTTTAGTATAGCTTCCTTCGGGATGTTCTACTGGTGGAACTGTTTTTAAAGGAGCGATATTTCCTAAACCATAACGTTGCATATTTGGCACATTTAAGCCCACAGCTTCTGAAATATGACCTAGAGTATGTGAACCTGCATCATCAAATTTTGCAGCATCTGGGGCTTCTCCAATCCCCACAGAGTCCATTACAATAACGTGTATTCTTTTAAATTTCATAGATTCCATCTCCATTTTCTTATTTACGAACGAGGATGTGCTTGTTTGTAGATTTCCTTCATTCGTTCGTTTGTAATATGTGTATAAATTTGTGTCGTACTAATATCTGAATGCCCTAATAATTCTTGTACGATTCGAAGGTCGGCACCCGCTTCTAAGATATGCGTTGCAAAGGAATGGCGCAATGTATGCGGGCTCACTTCCTTTGTAATCATGGCCGTCTGAACGATTTTCTTTAAATTTTTCCAGAAACCTTGTCGCGTAAATGGTCCACCACGATGATTTAAAAATAAGACATTCGAAAACTTCTTTTCGTCTTCTAGGGCTGGCCGTGCATACTCTAAATAGTTTTGAATCCAGTTGGTTGCTTCTTGACCGATTGGAATGATGCGTTGTTTATTTCCTTTCCCAATCGTTTGTAAGAATCCTAATTCCAAATGCAAATCACTGAGTTCAATACTAATCAGTTCGCTCACCCGCATCCCGGTTGCATATAACAGTTCCAGCATCGCCTTATCTCTTAGTCCTAAAACCGTTGATGTGTCTGGCACCTCAAGTAATCGATTCACTTCATCTAGACTAAGGGCTTTTGGTAACTGTTTCTTCGGTTTCGGTGGATGAATCTGTTGTGTAGGATCTCGTTCTATCATCTGCTCTTGAACAAGAAACTGAAAGAATTTTTTCAAGCAACTAATCATTCGACTTGTTGAACTGACAGCGTATTCGTCTTTTTTTAGTTTCTGTAAAAAAAGTATCATCGTCGCATGATCCACATCTTGCAGACGTGTCAATTTTTGTTTTTCTAAAAATTGAGAGAACTTTTCTAAGTCCCTTTTATAACTTGCAACCGTATTATCGGATAACCCTTGAACGGCAATACTATCTAGAAAGTAGTCTATTTCTTTCATCTACTAATCTTCCTTTTGTTGGCAATTTTTACAAATTCCATGGAAAGTCAGACGATGGTCAAGCACTTGAAACTGGAATTGCTCTAATACTTTCTGCTCAACATCTACAAGTAAGTCTTCTTCGACTTCTTGAATTTGTCCACATTTGACGCAAAGTAAATGATGTGCAAAATGACGATTCAAAGTCTGCTTAATATGATATCTTCCAATCCCATCATCAAATAAATTCCGAGTAATAATCGATAAATCCGTTAAAATCTCTAGCGTTCGATATACGGTAGCCAATCCAATATCTGGATATTTTTGCTTCACAAACATATAGATTTCTTCAGCTGTCAGCAATTCATTTAGATGCTCTAGAAGAATCTCCACTGTTGCCTGCCTCTGCAGTGTCAGTTTGAACCCTTCTTCTTGTAATTTCTTTTGAATCCCTTCAATAGAAATAGATGACAAGTGACTCGCCTCCACTCATTATTCTTCAATCAGATGGATAAATCCTTCTTCTTGTGTAATTCGTTTTGCTTTTAATAAATTACCAATGGCACGTTTAAATTGCCCTTTACTAATTCCAAAAATTTCCTTAATGACTTTGGGATCACTCTTATCCCAATATGGAAGTGTATGCGTTGGACGATTCTTCAACATTGCGATAATCATTTCCGCATCATCCCCAATGGCTTCATGTGCTCTTGGTCTCATCGAAACATTGAGTACACCATCAGGACGAAGCCCAATCACACGTACTGTGATTTCTTCTCCAAGCGTTGGTTCATACATTCGTTCTGAAGGATGCAAGAACAACTTATATCCTTCTGGTGTAATAATCGTAGTCCCCACAAGACGCACTTGTGTCACAGTTCCTGTTAAGTCTTTATTCAACTGCCCTTTATGACCACGAATGACTTTTTCGTTTAAATCTTGCCCGTCTCCCATCGTTGCCCATGTACGGTCTTTTTTATCTTTAATTAAAGTCACATATAAACGGTTATTTTTCTTTGGCCACAACTCTTTCATGCTTGGAAGTTCATCCAACGAAACTACCATATCTTTATCTTCTAAACCAATATCAACGAAGACCCCCAAATCTTTTCTGACTTGAGTAACGTTCGCCCATCCATAACTTTCATTTGTTACTTCGGGAACCTTTAAGGTGAAGACTTTTTTACGGGAAGAATTTTCATATAAAAAACCCGTTACTACATCTCCAATTTTGAGGGATTCTGTAGTGTCGTCTTTTTTTAAACGGAATGTTTCTCCACTCTTTTGAACGAAAAAGTACTTTTCATTTTCATCCGTGATAATGGCTTGAACAACAGTCGATAATTCACTTGTCATAACAAACCTCCTTCTCTTTACATTTGTCATTTTATTTTACCACAAAATAGAGCTTACAGTCATTTTTATCCTGTATTTTAGTTCTATTTCTTATAGATTATGAATGAATCTTTGAACTACTTACACTTGCACTCTCAAATTCATAGAAAAAAGGCTTGAACAAACCTTTTAGATTCGTTCAAACCTTTTATTGATGAATTATAAGCGAGCTACTTTCATCATGTTTGTTGTACCTTTAATTCCTAAAGGAACACCAGCAGTGATGATTACTAAGTCGTTTTCTTTAGCAGTGTGGTGGTCACGTACTGCTTGAAGACATAATTCAAACATTTCGTCAGTTGATTTAGCGCGATCAACGATTACTGGTTTAACACCCCAGATTAATGCTAACGCACGTTGTTGACGTTCTGTTGAAGTTACACCTAAGATTGTTGCGTCAGGACGGAATTTAGAAATCATTTTCGCAGTATGTCCTGATTCTGTTGCAGCAACGATAGTTTTAACTTTTAAGTTTTTAGCTGTATGCGCTACTGAACGACCAATCGCTTCAGCTACATCGTTTTCGTTGAATGCTTTTAATTTGAATTTATCGCGTACACGGATTTCTTGTTCTGTACGAACACAGATATTTGCCATTGTACGAACGGCTTCTACTGGGTAATCCCCTGCTGCAGATTCACCAGATAACATCACTGCATCTGTTCCGTCGAAGATAGCGTTCGCTACGTCACCAACTTCCGCACGTGTTGGGCGTGGATTACGTTGCATTGAATCTAACATTTGAGTAGCAGTAATAACTGGTTTACCTAATGTGTTACATTTCTTGATTAACATTTTTTGAACAATTGGAACTTCTTCCGCAGGGATTTCAACACCCATGTCTCCACGAGCAACCATTAAACCGTCAGATAAAGCTAAGATTTCGTCAATGTTGTCGATACCTTCTTGGTTTTCGATTTTTGGAATGATTTGGATATGAGTTGCGTTATGTTCTTCTAATAATTCACGAATTTCTTGAACATCTGAAGCGCGACGAACGAAACTTGCTGCAATATAGTCGATGTCGTTTTCGATACCGAAGATAATATCCGCACGGTCTTTTTCAGTAATACCAGGTAATTTTGTTTTAACACCTGGAACGTTGATTCCTTTTTTGTTTTTAACAACTCCACTGTTATTGACTACGCATACGATTTCGCCATTTGCGTGGTCTACTTCAGTAACGGCTAAACCTACCAAACCATCATCAACAAGGATAATAGATCCTGGTTTTACATCGTTGATTAATTCTGGATAAGTGATAGAAAATTTTTCTTTTGTTCCTAACACTTCAGTCATTGAAATACGAACTACATCACCAGTATGGAATTCAATCGCACCATTTTCCATATTATGTGTACGAATTTCTGGTCCTTTTGTATCTAAAAGAATTGCGATAACGCGTCCCGTTTCTTTACGGATTTTTTTGATTGTGTTAATACGTGCTAAATGCTCTTCATGGTCACCATGTGAGAAGTTTAGACGTGCAACGTTCATTCCTGCTTCTGATAAAGCAGCTAATTTTTCTGGAGCTTCACTAGCTGGTCCAATAGTACATACGATTTTAGTTCTTTTCATTTTTTCCTTGACTCCTTTAATGTTTTTAGAAAGAAATTTCTTTATTTAGTTGATACAACTCTAAGTTAGGTAAATGTTTGCCGTTTGCTAATGTTTCAACGATATCACTATAGATAATTTCTTCAGCTTTAACGCCGACACACACGCCACCGATGTCTTCTTTTAATAAATCGATAGCCTTTGCACCCATACGGCTAGCAAGTACACGGTCACGAGCACTTGGAGAACCACCACGTTGAACGTGTCCAAGAACTGTTACACGAGTATGGAAGTCACTATCATATTCACGTAATTTCTTAGCAAGTTCGTCCCCTGACATCACGCCTTCTGCTAGAAGAATCAATGTGTGTTTCTTACCGTTTAAGCGTCCTTGTTTGATTTCTTTTGCAACTGCTTCTAAATCAAAATCTTGTTCAGGAATCAAAATTTGTTCTGCACCACTAGCAACACCTGTCCAAAGTGCAATATCTCCAGCACGACGCCCCATAACCTCAACGATAAACGTACGAACGTGTGATGTTGCAGTATCGCGAAGACGGTCTAGCGCTTCTAATACAGTATTGATGGCAGTATCAAATCCGATTGTATACTCCGTACCTGGAATATCATTGTCAATCGTTCCTGGAACCCCAACAGTTGGAAACCCAAGTTTGGTTAAAGCAACGGCACCTTGATAACTTCCGTCACCACCGATAACAACAAGACCTTCAATACCGAATTTCTTTAATTGTTCAATTCCTTTTTCTTGTCCTTCACGGTTTGCAAATTCAGGATATCGAGCAGAATACAAGAATGTACCTCCGCGACCAATCATGTCACTCACGTCTGCAGGATTTAATTTACGAATATCACCAGCAACTAAACCAGCATATCCATAGTTAATCCCGTATACCTCAAAGCCTTCATAAATACCCTTACGTACAATCGCACGTACAGCGGCATTCATTCCTGGAGCGTCTCCTCCACTTGTTAAAACAGCAATGCGTTTCAAAAAGATTCACCTCTTAGATTTATTTTTAACTGGAACAAGCCCATTCGAACTTATTTTATCACTTTTAACAGCAAATGTCTTTCATTTTCAAAAACTTTTTCATCTTACAATTTTTATACATTCTTTATCTAAAATATCGATAAGACTAGGGATTATTTTTGTTTCAAGATTTACACCGTTTGCAAAAGAATTTTTGACGAGCGTCTTACTATTCACTAGGAATAATTCAACAGGTGTGACCCCTTTATATTTGTTTATGAGTTGTTTAATTTCCGCATATACTTCTGCAGTATGTTTTTCTGGGCGAATTGCAATTTGTAACTTTTTAGAAGAATCATCTAGCAACTTATCAGCAAAACTCATCGGATACATACGATTTAATTGTAATTGCCATTGACCTTTCTGTCCTCTCTTCACACGACCTTCCATAAGAACCATCGTATTTTGTTGAAGATGCTGATAAATTTCAGCAAGTGTTGATGGAAAGACAACTACATCAATCATGCCAGACGCATCTTGAAGTGTAACATATGCCATTTGCTCTCCTTTACGAGTGGAGATTTTACGAATATCCACAATCAAACCAACAAAACGCATATATCCTTCTTCAAAAACAGATTGAATTGCTTGAATCCATCCACTCTTCAAAAGAGGATCGTATTTCGAGGAAGGATGTGGCGAAATTGAAAAGCCAAGCACTTCAATTTCTTCTCCAATCCTTTGAAGTAATGGCTCTTCTTCTACATGAGTAAAGGCTACTTCTAAGTCATCCTCAAGTGATAAATTCAATCCATGAAATTTCACACTTTTAGCAACGGCATCCACATTTGCCTTCAGCGTCGCCCTTGTTTCTCCAAACTCATCAAATGCCCCCGCATTAATTAACGCCATTAAAAGCGGTTCTTTTGTATATTGAGCACCCATTCGGTAAGCGAAGTCTTGAAACCCTTTGAATCGTCCATATTCGTAACGATTCTTCACAATACTTTCAACAAAGTCTCGTCTAATTCCCTTAATACTGTTGAGACCAACAATAACACCTCTATCATCCGCTACGAAATCAGCAAAACTGTTATTGATACTTGGTGGCAATATCTTAATCCCTAATTGACGTGCTTCTACGAGATAGTCTTGCAACTTCGATGATTTAGCACTTGCGTTTTGGAACAAAGCTGTAAAGAACGCTGTAGGATAGTTCGCTTTTAAATATGCCAATTGATAAGACAGCATCGCATAAGCTACCGCATGTGATTTATTAAATCCATAATTCGCAAACTTTTCAATATAGTCGTAGACCGTTTCGGCATCTTCTTGCTCGTATCCTTTTGAAATGGCACCTTGCACAAATTTTTCTTTTTGTGCAGCGATAGATTCAGCATTCTTTTTGCCGATAGCTCGACGTAAAATATCCGCTTCTCCTAAAGAAAAGCCAGCCATTTCACTTGCCGCCTGCATAACTTGTTCTTGGTAGACTAAAATACCATAAGTCGGTTCAAGAATTTTTTGAAGAGATGCATGAGGATACTGCACGATTTCTGTCCCTTTTTTACGATTAATAAAATGAGGAATTTGCTCCATTGGTCCTGGACGGTACAACGAGAGTACTGCAACTAAATCTTCGAATTCTGTTGGTTTCATTTCCTTCAAGACGCGGCGAATACCGTCTGACTCAAATTGGAAAATTCCATTTGTTTGAGCTTTTTGAAAAAGTTCAAACGTCCGCTCATCGTCTAGAGGAATTTTTATAATATCCAATGCTTTTTTCGTGATTTTTTGTGTTTGTTGAATCGCTCTATGAAGCAATGTAAGGTTACTTAACCCAAGCAAGTCCATCTTGAGAAGCCCTACTTTTTCAACAGCCTGCATTGCATATTGTGTGAGCATCCAATCCTCTTCATGTAACGGTGTTGAGTATCCCTTATCTCGTTTCATTAAAGGAACTGTCTTTGTCAAATCTTCTTGCGATAATACAACACCGGCAGCATGGACTGATGAATGACGAGGAAGACCTTCAAGAGCTCTGGCTACTTGGTATAGTTTTCGATTGCGTTCACTACTTTCTACATGTTCTCTAAAAGCCTTATTTTCTTTATACGTTTGATCCAGAGTCACTTTTCCTTGAGCGATATTGTTCGAAAATTTCTGAACTGTGATAATATTTTCGCCAAATACTTTACATACATCACGAATGACTTGTTTTGCCCCAAGCGTACCAAAAGTCACAATCTGAGCTACATTTTGATTTCCATATTTTGAAACGATATAGGATAGAATATCTTCCCGTTTATCATCTGGAAAATCCAAGTCGATATCGGGCATTGTATAACGCTCACGATTTAAGAAACGCTCAAAAAGCAAGTTGTAGCGAATCGGATCAACTTCTGTAATATGCAAGAGATATGAAACCAACGAGCCTGCAGCAGACCCTCGACCAGCTCCAGTTTGGATGCCTTGTTCACGCGCATGACGCATAATATCCCAAACGATAAGGAAGTAATCATCAAATCCCATTTCATGAATCACTGCTAATTCTTCCTTGAGACGGCTCACATAGATAGGCGTCGTTACTCCCATCTCTAGCATCGCAGCTTCACATAATTCATAAAGGAACTGTGCACTTGTCTTCCCACCTGGTACTGGGAATTTAGGAAGCATGGTGTCTCTTAGAGGAATCTCTACCACTAAATCTTTTGTAAACTGCTCTAAGTTAGAAAGAAGTACTCCTCCTTGAACTGCCTGGAACATCTTCATCATCGAAGTCGCTTCCGGTAAGGACTCACTCCCTGTTGCGTCCTCTTGTGTAAACGAAAGTGTTTTTCCTAGTCGAATCGCTTGTAAAACCTTCCAAGGAAAATAATCGGTTGTATTTAAATAACGTGAGACACTAAAGGCAATAGGAAGAACTCCAGCTGCTTCAATTCCTTCCCGCATCTTGTCGAACTCACCTCGTTCGACCATTTCGCGAGTAATTCCTACAGCTATTTCTACGCCAGGATACTCGCGCTTCACAGATTCAAGAACCGATTCAAGTCTACCTTTAGAATAGGCAGCCACCCATTCACTATCCATTGGTGGAAGCACGATTTTTACATCTTCACTATGAGTTGCAATCCACTCCGTCATTTCTTTTGTCCAAGTAAGCCCTTGTTGATATAGAGTTGAGAGTTTCAGGAGGGATTCATACCCCTTAGAACCTTTTGCATAGACGACAAGCATTTCTTTTTTAGAAGCATCACTCTTCCATGCAGTCTCGAATGTACAACCTAGAATTGGTTGAATGCCTTTTTGAATACAGCGCTCATAAAATTCAACTGCGCCATGCAACACTCCATCATCTGTTAGAGCAAGTTGCTTATATCCTAATAATTTTCCGATTTCTACATACTCATTTAATCGAATCGTGCTCTTAAGTAATGAATAGCTACTGAACACTTGTAAAGTTGTAAATGGCATAAGGATCCTCCTCTCATATTTTTCGTCTTATTATAGCATATCTTCCCTATTAGCGCTCTCTTTTGGAAAGTTTTTCCACCCATCTATTGTCAAAAGAAAGTCTTCTGTACTATAATGAGAAATGAAAGAAGGGTTGTCCGTGAAATATATTGTTACCATCGTATGGGGATTGATACTTAGCCAAGTTACTTATTATTTAGGAAGTGCGCTCTCTCAAACACCTTACAACGTACAAAGCGCCATAATTGTAGGAGTGCTCGTAACTACAGCTATCTTTATCATCCAACACGTATTTATGAAATCAAAAGAAAACAGAAGTTAAGCTTTGAAACTTAACTTCTGTTTTTTTATTTGTTTTAACACTTCGAAGTTTGACCGATTTTCGTACGTTGCAATTCTATCTCTCGTAAAATCACACTAAAAGAAGTTATTACTTCATCTTTTATGTAGAAAGCTTCGCACTTTAGAAAAGACTGGAAGCTTTCGAAAGGTGCATTATGTGTGGGAATCCCTTTACGGAACATACTGCAGATAATCCTTTTTTCTTTAGTGAGCACATATTCTCGTACAACAACTGTATAGTCAAGAGATCCATTAAATTTTTTTAAATATAGTGTATAATCAGTGATGATAGCGGTATAGTTACTTTGAAAATTCGATAGGAGAATAATATCTATGAAAAAAATACACTCTATAAAAGAATTTGTTAGTTATTGTGTTGCATATCATTTTTTTTGGATAATATTATCGTTTATAGCTTTAGTGGTGGATCCCCCTAAACCTGATAATTATAATATTATGACTTCAGAATCGAACTTCATAATTCTTTTTTTCATTTTCAGTGGAATATACTTACTACCACTATTCCCACTAATTTCCATTAATAAACAAATTTCCACCGTAAAAATTTTACTCTCGTTCATGTTTATTTCTACAATCACATTTATGATGCTATACTTTCAGCAACATTACTTTGGTTCTTTTGAATCATATAGTATATTCTTAGAATATCTATTAATCCCAGCTTGGCAAACTCTAATTTTCTCTCTCGGTTTATATTTTATAAAAAATTAATCGAAGCTAATTTTCTTTCAATTAGCTTCGATTATTTTCAGTTATTACTTATTTAGAAAGGTTACTGTATAAATCGCACAAAAAGACCGTGGGCAAACGAAGAACCATAGGGATTCTATGGTAGAAGTGATAGCGATTAGTAACCGATGTGAATTACTGACTCTGGAAATTCATTTCCTAGAGTCAGTTTGAAGCTCGGTAGGATTGAGACAAAAGGCTTAATCCGATACAGCTATTATCTCTACAATGAAGAATTCCCTATGGTTCGTAGTTAGACCGAAGGTCTTTTCCCTTTATTTATGCACAAACATTGCATCGCCAAAACTAAAGAAGCGATAACGTTCTTCGATAGCGTGCTGATAGGCTTCTAGTGTGAATTCACGTCCAAGATACGCGCTAACAAGCATCACAAGCGTTGATTTTGGCAAGTGGAAATTCGTCACAAATGCATCAACTACACCAAACTCATACCCTGGCGAGATGAAAATATCTGTCCAACCACTCGCAGGCACCACATGCCCATCGTTGTCTCTAGCAACTGTTTCTAGTGTACGAATCGAAGTCGTCCCAACAGCAATGACGCGTTTGCCAGCTTTTTTAGTCGCTTCAATCATATCCGCAGTTTCTTTTGACACATTATAATACTCTGAATGCATCTTGTGGTCTTCAAGAGAATCCACAGAAACAGGTCTAAACGTTCCTAGACCAACATGCAGCGTTACTGGAACAATATTCACGCCCTTGCCACGGATTTGTTGCATTAATTCTTCTGTAAAATGCAATCCGGCAGTCGGTGCTGCTGCAGATCCATTTTCTTTAGCATAAACCGTTTGATAACGTTCTTTATCTTCTAAACGCTCTTTAATATAAGGTGGTAAAGGCATTTCCCCAAGAGATTCCAATACTTCAAGGAATACTCCTTCGTATGAAAACTCAATGATACGTCCACCTTGTTCTAATTCTTCAATAACTGTTGCTTTAAGTCGACCGTCACCAAAAGAAACGACACTACCTACTTTCATACGTTTAGCAGGTTTCACAAGAGTTTCCCACTTGTCACCCTCTGTATTCGTTAATAGTAACACTTCAATATGAGCGCCCGTTTCCTCTTTCGTACCATAAAGACGTGCTGGAAGTACACGTGTGTTATTCACAACAAGTGTATCCCCTGCTTCTAATTCTTCTAGTAAATCAGAAAAATGTCTATCTTCAATCGTGTGCTTAGTTTTATCCACCACCAATAGACGTGAAGACGTACGGTCTTTTAATGGCGTTTGCGCGATTAATTCTTCGGGTAAATCGAAGTCAAAATCTTTAGTTGTATAGTTCATTTCTATTTCCTTCCTTACGACATGGGATACAAGCGCCCTAAGTGAGCATATCCTTCCGGTGTCACCACACGACCGCGTGATGTCCGTTTTAAAAATCCAATTTGTAATAAATAAGGTTCATACATATCTTCAATGGTTTCCGCATCTTCTGAAATATTCGCCGCAATGGCACCTAATCCAACTGGGCCACCATCATATAAATCAATCATCGCCGTCAACAATTTACGGTCAATATGGTCTAATCCTTTTGCATCTACACGTAAGACCTTCAATGCTTGCTGCGTAATCTCTTTTGAAATCATGCCTTCTTCGTACACTTGAGAAAAATCTCGTACACGTTTCAAAAGGCGATTGGCAATACGTGGTGTCCCGCGCGAACGAAGCGCAATCTCAAGAGCAGCTTCATCTTTAATTTCACTATCAAAGACATTCGCACTACGTTTAACAATCTCAGACAGAGAAGCTTCATCATAATATTCCATGTGTTCTACGATCCCGAAACGGTCACGAAGCGGTGCAGAAAGTGCCCCCGCACGAGTCGTTGCTCCAATTAACGTAAACGGTGGCAATGGAAAATGTACCGGATGCGCAGTTGGCCCTTGACCAACCACGATATCCACGAAGAAATCTTCCATCGCAGAATACAACATTTCTTCGACGACACGTGGCAAGCGGTGAATCTCATCAATAAATAAAACATCTCCGGCTTCCAAGTCATTTAAGAGAGCCACTAAGTCCCCTGGGCGTTCAATCGCAGGGCCACTCGTCGTCTTAATGCCGACTTCTAATTCATTAGCAATCACCATCGCTAAGGTCGTCTTTCCAAGTCCTGGAGGTCCGTATAGTAATACGTGATCCAAGGCTTCTGAACGACTACGCGCCGCTTGAATATAGATAGCAAGTTCTTCTTTTACTTTTTGTTGACCGATATACTGTTGTAACGTCTGTGGACGTAATGATAGTTCCGTTTGTACTTCCCCTTCGTCAAGCAGATTTTGGTCAATAAAACGTTCTTCCTCCACGATAATCCTCCATTATTTCATCAATAGTTTAAAGGCCACTTTTAATGCCTCTTGCGTCGTACTTGGAGCAGCAGCTTCCAGCGACTTCCAAATCATTGTAATTTCTTTTGCAGAATACCCAAGACCAAGTAAGGCTTCTTTCGCTTCTTCAAGAGTTGCTTGGTTTGTTGAAACAACTGCTTTCGTTGCCTCTTCAGGCAGCGCTTCAAACTTCCCTTTTAAGTCTAAAATAATTTGTTGTGCTGTTTTCTTTCCCACACCAGGGAATTTTGTTAAATAAGTGACGTTCCCACTTTCTACAGCATTCACGAAACCTTCTGTATCATCATTTGCCAAAATACTCATCGCACTCTTTGGACCGATACCAGAAACGCTAATTAAACGTTGGAATAATTCGCGTTCTTCGCTTGAAATAAATCCGTATAAGGTAATAGAATCCTCACGAACAACTTGTTGTACTAAAACTTTAATTTGTTTCTTCATAGAATCTTGCAATCGGTAGGGGTTTGCAAAGACCACTTGATACCCTACGCCTTGCACATCGATAACAATCGCTGTTGGTAAAATATGCGCTAACTCTCCATTTAAATATTCATACATGAATAATGCTCCTTTTTATGCCTATATCAGAACAATTTTAGCATAACAGGAAGCTCTAGGGCAAATGTCTGTTCGTATACTGTTCAAAAAAAGCAGCCTCCTTCGAAAAGAGACTGCTTCTTTAAGTTAAGTTTGAAATTTAATTATGCATTTAATAATGCTTCAGATTGTTTTTCAAGTCCTGCTACTACTTCTTCATCTAAAGTCACAACGCCTGTTCCCCAAGCTTCAGGGTTAATTGTTGCAGCCGTGAATTCACCTACTACTTGCATGCGTACAAATGGTAATAATGATTGGTATGAAGCGAATAATTGATCATGACCAGCTGCTGCCAACGCAGATACTGTTACTACTTTATCTTGTAGAATAGAAGGTCCACTTGGGTTTGATAAATCTAGAGAACGGCTCATCCAGTCAATCAAATTTTTCACTGTTCCTGGAATGGCAAAGTTATAAGCTGGTGAGAAAATCCAAATAGCATCTGCTTTACCGATAGCGTCGCGTGCTACTTGTACTTCAGGTAACACTGGAGTTTCCAAATCTTGATTCATTAATGGAAGGTTTGAGTAGTCTAAGTATGATACTGTTGCTTTTCCTTCTAAAAGTTGTTCTGCTTTTTCAGCCATTTGGTGGTTAAAACTTCCTTTACGTAAGCTACCTACTACAAATAAAATGTTTTTCATGTTCTTTTCCTCTTTTCGTAAATGATTTGAGAAAGAAAGTGACGTCTTCTCTCTTAAGATTGAAATAAGATTATCATCACTTAAACATTAAAGCAATTTATTTGCTCACAAAAATATTTTAAAATTTCTCATTAAAATAGGTCCTACAATCGTTGGTATTACAACATTCTAAAAGTAAAAACAAAAACATCAATATAATGTATACGTTATATTGATAAAAAATTTTAATGAAAAAATTATTGTTTTATATACAAAAACGACTCGCACTGCGAGTCATTTTTTATCTTCTGTCTTTCTCTTGAAATCGGGCTCCAAAGTGCAAAAGCTCAAGCCTTTCTAATTTAGGTTAGTACTGCAAATAATTTAATTTGTATTGTCTTATAAATCTATTTTTAAACATCATTTGCAATGCCCACACCCAAATCCTTCACACTGTGAAGGATTTGGCACGACTATACTCTCACACCGCTCAGTAGCTTATTTATGTTCTCTTCATCATTTGTGATTCGAGAACATTTAATAAGCCTTGAGGGGGAAAGACGACGAAGCAAAAATGACTCGCACTGCGAGTCATTTTTTGTCTTCTGTCTTTCTCTTGAAATCGGGCTCCAAAGTGCAAAAGCTCAAGCCCTTCTCACTTTGTCCGCACGACTATACTAGTCGCTTACGGCAAAGTTCGAACCGTCATCGCTTTTGAGCGCACTTTGTCGCACCTTAATTTTCCATCAATGCTTGGTTAGCTGTAATGATCGCTAATTTGTAGACGTCTTCTTCGTTACATCCACGTGATAAGTCGGAAATTGGTTTGTTTAATCCTTGTAAGATTGGTCCAATTGCTTCAAAGTTACCGAAACGTTGTGCAATTTTGTATCCGATGTTACCTGATTGGATTTCTGGGAATACGAATACTGTTGCTTGGCCTGCTACTGGCGAGTCTGGCGCTTTTTGTTTACCAACGCTTGGTACGAATGCAGCATCGAATTGTAATTCTCCATCGATATTGTAATTTGGAGCTAATTCTTGCGCAATTTTTGTTGCTTCGGCTACTTTTAAAGCTTCTTCTGATTTTGCAGAACCTTTAGTTGAGAAACTTAACATTGCTACATTTGGTTGAATTCCAAACAATTCAGCTGTTTTAGCAGATTCTACTGCGATTTCAGCTAATTCTTGTGCGTTAGGGTTGATGTTGATTGCGCAGTCTGAGAATAAGTATTTCTTAGATTTGTCGCTGTTAATCATGATAAACGCACCGCTTGTACGAGAGACACCTGGTTTTGTTTTGATGATTTGTAGTGCTGGACGTACAGTATCCCCTGTTGAGTGAACTGCACCAGATACTAATCCATCTGCTAATCCCATGTATACCATCATTGTTCCGAAGTATGTTACGTCACGTAATAATTTTTGCGCATCTTCCTCTGATACTTTACCGTTACGACGAGCTACAAAGCTTGCGACCATTTCTGCATATTGATCATCCGCATAAGTTTCAGGATCGATAATTTCTAAATGAGAAATGTTAAATCCACGAGCATCTGCTACTTCGTTAATTTCGTCAAGGTTACCTAGTAAGATTGGGTGGCAAAGTCCATCTGCTAATAAACGAACTGCTGCACCAATAATTCTTGGTTCATTTCCTTCTGGGAAGACAATTTTAACGGCTTTCCCTTTCACTTTTAGTGATAATTCTTCAAATAATTCCACGGATATCCCTCCAAATTTTTGTTAATTTAATAATACACTAAATATATCTAAAAAAACAGTACAATGTTTACATAATCATAAAAAGAACAACTGTATTACTAATTCTAAAACACATGACTAATACAGTTAGAGGCTTACGAAATTTACACTTAGCAAAACGGCTCTATTATGCTATACTTAGAGAGAATTTAACGAAGGAGGAAGGCACTTGCGTACTTATGCAAAAAAACTAGTGGATACCGCCATTCTTGCAGGCCAAATCATGCTAGAATGTAATGCAGAATCCTATCGAGTGGAAGAAACCATGAACTACATCCTCTCCACTTCCAATTTTGAAACCTGTGAAGCGTTTGCCATGGCTACAGGAATCTTTGCCACACTAGATGATAATTGCATTGATTCTATTACAGAAATCAGACGTGTTCCAAACCGCGATACCAATTTAAACCGAATCTATAAGGTAAATACAATTTCTCGCAGATTAGTGACTAAAGAAATCGACTTAGATACTGCTTATCAACAACTGCAAGACTTAAAAACATCTGAATACCCTCAATGGTTAAAAGATTTGGGATTCGTTCTTATGTGTGGTTTTTATACAGCTTTATATGGAGCAACCATCATTGAGATGTTAATTGCTGCAGTTGCGGGTCTTTTGTTACCCCTTATTTATAGACTCGATCCAAAGTTAAAACTTGGAACATTTATTCTAAACATCGTATCTATTATTCCTTGTACAGTTCTTATTATTCTTTTTCAACAGTACTTCTTCACAGATGCCAGAATTGGAATTTCAATCGTAGGACTTATCATGCCTGCAGTACCAGGAACGGCCATTACAAATGCAATTCGTGACACTTTACGAGGAGACTATAACTCTGGGATGGCCCGTGCTGTAGAGGCATTTGTTACTGCACTTTCAATCGCAATTGCCGTAGCTATTGGCTTGGCTATTGGAGGAGGTGCAAATCCGTTATGATTTTTCAAGTTATTAGTTCTATAATTGCAGTTTATTTTAGTTGTATCGTTTTTGAAGCACCTAAACGTCTGATTAAATTTATTTCCGCTATCGGTGGTTTGGGTTGGTTTGTTTATCTTCTCTTTTTAGAGACTCAAGGTTTGCAAATTGCTACCTACTTTAGTGGTCTTACAGTTGCAATTTGTTCTCATTTAGCTGCTCGTTACTTTAAAGCCCCCGTAACAGTCTTCTTTATTCCAGGATTCTTTCCACTTGTTCCTGGAGCTGGGATGTATCGAACCGTATATTCATTCTTTATTGGAGATGTGGAAAAAGGACAATTTTATTTTGGTCAAACGATGACGACTGCTGGAATGATTGCATTAGCGATTTTTACAGTTGATTCGATTTTCCGCCTTTACTCTCATTGGCAATCTTCACGCCGTCAATCAGCAAACTAAATAAATGAACCAAAACTACCAAAGATTTTCTTTGGTGGTTTTTTTATGCTTACTGTTGGTTTGTATTTGGAAATGGTGCATTTCGTTATAGTTGCTATATTAGGGAACCCGTTCAAGCCCTGGTTACTCACCTACTGAGCCTCAATGAGCCTCTACGGAATAAATTCCTAGAGTCTCATATTTACATTAGTTACTAATCGCTCTTATTCCTACCATAGAATCCCATGGGACTCCATCTTCGTTCATAAAATTGATATACTCTAAACCTTCTAAATAGTGAAAAAATATTGTGTTATTATATATAACTGATTTGATTATGAAGCTTCCCAATTCTCATAATTATTAAAATTCGAAAACTGTGTATGGACAGATAGCATCTTCTGTGGTTCAATAAATATATTAGGGTGTCATAGCTCAGTTGGATAGAGCAAGCGTTTCCTAAACGCTAGGTCGGGGGTTCGAGACCCTTTGGCACCGCTAGTAAAAAAACCACTGGTTTCCCCAGTGGTTTTTTTGTTGATTATTTACTATTCTCTTCTACCCACCGAATCGCACGTTCAACACGTCTTGGGATATTATTTCCATGATTTCCCTCTTCAAGCATAAACTTGAAATCATTTGGTTGGAATTTCGGCTCCAGCCAATCTTTTAACGTCATCGTATTTTGAATTTGGTGATTAGTTAAATTCGTCGCTGTGACTCCTTCTTCGTCTCCCACACTCATATACAATTTGGGATGCGGTGCTTTAAAGGGATGTTCTTTTAAATAGTCCAGAAAATCCGAATACCACAGCGACGAAGAACAGCTGAGGACGGTTCCGAATAAATCAGTGTTCACCGCTGCGTACAGGCTGAATAATCCACCTAGCGAATAACCACCGATAACTCTCTTTTCTGCGCTTGAAGCAAAACCATATTCACTCTCACAAAATGGAACCACACAAGTCTTGATAAAAGAAAGATGTTCTTCCGATTTTCCACCGAAATCCATCAGCAAGGTTTCAGATGCCAAGAGTGGCCACGGCGTATAATCGTCTGTTCTATTATTAGAAGCTATGAGTACAAAATTGAGAGCTGGTCGATGCTCGGTAATCCATTGATTGAAGGGTTCTTCAAATTTCTCCCCATCTAAAAAATAAATGGTCGTGGCATCTTTGACATTGGAAAGATAAACATATAGCTTCACTCCCTCAATTTCTTGTTGGATCCATACAGAACTTCTAGTCATAACGATTTCCTTTCTACTGCTTACTCTCCACTATTTTAACAGTTTTCCGGGCACTTGATAAGCCCAAATGAATCATGGGACGTTGATGCGTTCCACCTTCTTTATGACGAGAATAATCTTGAAAATTTTCATTGGTGAAATTTCCTCTTGTAAATCTACGACTTCCCCTTATTACATTTCATTATAACGAATTGGGCCAGACTGAACCGCTATCCAAGAATCATCAGTCACGCAAATAGGTTAACAACCAATTTCTATTTAAGCAATTAATGAAATCTTTTCTCCAAATAAATTGCGGATTCCATCAACTCCTGAGACACTACGGAACCAACCATCTCCCATTGTGACTTCAAGTGTGTTCTCTCCCTTAATTAGAAGCATGGAAATATCATATGTTTGAAAATGAACACGTTTTTCATATGTAAAAGTTCCTGGCGCTAACACAAACCCTTCCACTGGTTGCCCACTCTCCTTCATTTTGACGAGTTCGAATTTCTACTGCAGTTTGTAATAGGCAACATTCTAATTCCCACGTTAATCGTACTGGCTGCTTATCAATAGCAATTGGATTTATTAATTGATTTACTTTCAAATGCTTAATGTTCATATTTATACCTCCGAACATCTTATTTTCTAACTACACTATTCTATGCAACCTCACCCACCAATTAGAAATATTTTGGATATTCCTGTTGACTTTTTCGCTCATAAAAAAGAAGCAGCTCTAAGCTACTTCTTATTTCCTATTTCAGTTCTAATCGATATTCAGTTTTTGCATGAAAAGTGTCATCTGGATGAAGTATGATATTTCCCCACTCCGGATGATGAATGCAATCTGGTGCTTCTTGAGTCTCAATTGCAATTCCACTATATGGTACATTTGGATGTCTCCATGTTTGAAATTGCTCAGTTACAAAGTTATGTGTATATAGAACAACCGTACTGCTCGTAGTCGATACATTCAATATTGCCAGTTCATTCAATAGTGTTATGCAATTCTCTTTAAACTTCCCACCGTCTCCTAATAAAAACGGATGATCATACCCCTTCTTTTGTGACAATTTTGATGATGGTAAAACTTCTAAAGAACTATTTTTTCGAAGGTCGAATACTGTTCCATCGACAGATACTATTTCTCCAGTTGGAACCCCATCATCACGGACTGGAAAATATGAATCTGCCTCTACTCGTAACATATGATTTGTTATCGGAAACTCATTATTACCATTAAGATTAAAATACACATGGTTTGTAGGATTAAAGATTGTAGTCCCACTACTTTTCGCTTTATATTCCACCGTCCACCGATTCTCATTATCAAAAGTATGTCGGATCTCAAGAAAAATACCGGCTGGATATTCCGTATTTTTTATATCATCAAGGGTAAAAACAACCGTTATACAATCATTTTTCTCTTCAATAGAAAATTCAAACTTCTGTAAATCATAACGGCTTTCTCCTCCGTGTAAATGATTATTCCCTTCGTTTTGAGAGAGCTGGAAGTTTTTTCCTTCCAAAGTGAATCGACCACCATCGATACGACCCGCAACAGGACCAATAGTTGCACCGTAGCAATAGGATGACTGAAAAACTTCACTGGCTTCCGCATGCCCTAAAATCATCTGTTTCTTTCCACTCTTTGTTGGAACCGACCATGAATTTATCCTTGCTCCAAGGTCACTAAAAGAAATTGTACTTCCACAATCATTCGAAACAAAAATTTCGGAAAACTGAACATTCTCATAACTTCCAAAAGATTTGACTGTAACTTTCATCTTCTCCAACTCCTTTAACTACTTAACGAACAATCTGTCCCGATTTTTGGTTCATAAATTCAAAGACTTCATCTTCATTAAATGGATTCCAGTCTCCAAAAACAGTATGTTTTAAAACCGAACTTGCTGTCCCAAAGTCGACTATTTGTTGGCTGTCCCAGCCTTTTAGAACGCCGTTAAGAATCCCGGCAGCGAAAGCATCTCCTCCACCTACTCGGTCGATGATTGGATTGATATCATAGAGTTTCGATTCTACAAATACTCCATCTTCAGCTACAAAGAATCCTTGTAATTCGTTATGATTCGTTGAAATGACATTGCGCTTTGTTGAATACAACACTTTAATATTGGGATATTTTTCTTGAACTCGCTTGTAAATTTCTTCCAATGAAACATCTTCGTCTTCTGATGCTACTTTCAAGAAATGAATCGCATCTAATTTTCCCGCAGAAAGAATATCCACATATGGGAAGATTTGTTTGAAACAAGGATACGCTTCTTCATATCCCCAAAGCTTACTGCGATAATTCATATCAAAACTTACTAAACATCCATATTCTTTTGCCTTTTTAACAATTTCAACCGTCCAAGATTGCCATTTTTTAGATAATGCTGGAACAATCCCTGAAATATGCAATAAGTCTACTCCTTTAAAGATTTCATCTAAATCCCAGCAGAGTTCTTCTAAAACAGAAATACTAGAGTACAAACGATCATATGTGACACGAGAAGCACGTCCTGCATTTCCTTGTTCTAAAAAGTAGGTTCCTAATCTTCCGAATTCAGTTGCAACTAGATTAGTTTTTACACCATTCATTTGTAATCTTGAACTAACTGCCTCATTTAAAGGATTATCTTGAGGAAGAACAGTTGCCACTGAAACATCATGCCCAAAATGAGCTAAAGAAATTCCCACATTCGCTTCGGCTCCACCATAGCAGACTCTGAACTCTTTTGTACTCTTTAACCGCACATCTTCTGCAGTCGATAATCTTAATAAAATTTCACCTAGAGTTATTACTTTCATTGTTTCATCACTTTTCCATTCTCGATGATAGATAAAGAATCGAAGCTCTCACTTCGATTCCTTTTATGTTTTTTAATTATACTCCAGAATAAGCTGCGAAACCACCATCAATTGGTAAAACTACCCCATTTACAAAGCTTGAAAGAGTTGAATCTGCAAGGAAGAATACTCCTCCTACTAATTCATCTGATTCACCAAAACGTCCCATTGGCGTATTACGTAAAATTTTATCCGCACGTGGAGTTGGATTTCCCTGTTCATCAAATAGTAATCGCTCATTTTGGGCTGTCACTAAGAATCCTGGTGCAATCGCATTGCAACGAATTCCCACTTTAGAGAAGTGAACCGCTAACCATTGAGTGAAGTTACTAATCGCTGCTTTTGCTCCTGAGTATGCTGGAATTTTTGTTAAAGGAGTGAATGCATTCATACTAGAAATATTGATGATGTTTGCTCCTTCTTTTCCAACCATATCTTGTGCAAAGACTTGTGTTGGTAATAATGTACCTAAATAGTTTAAGTTGAATACAAATTCAATTCCTGCTTTATCTAAGTCAAAGAATGTTTTTGTTTCAGGACTTAATCCTACTTCATGAAATTCATTATCTGTTGTCGCACGAGGATTATTTCCTCCGGCACCGTTTACTAAAACATCTACAGTACCTAAATCATTATTCACGGCTTCGCGAACCGCTTCTAATGATTCTTTTTCAAGCACGTTCGTTTTATAAGCTTTTGCGATACCGCCTTCAGCAATAATTTCATCTGCAAATTTTTGTGCAGCTTCTTGGTTTAAGTCTAGTAAAGCTACCTTTGCGCCCTGTTTACCAAAGCTCTTTGCGAGTTCACCGCAAATCACTCCGCCGGCACCTGTAATTACTACGACTTTATTTGTAAAATCAAAAAATTGTGTCATGTTTTTTCTCCTATTGTTTTGCATTTTTTGCTACTGCTTCAGCTAATCCATGAAGGTAAGTAGCACCTAAAGCTCGGTCAAATAATCCATATCCTGGACGACCTGTTTCTCCCCAAATCATACGACCATGGTCCGGACGGATTGGTCCTTCCCAGTTTGCGTCTTGAAGAGCTTTCACCACTTCATACATATCAATTGAACCGTATTCTGTTGGGTGTGCTGATTCTTCGAATGATTTACCTTTTCCTGTTAAACGAATGTTACGTGCATGCATAAAGTTGACACGATTACGTTTCAACATTTCTTTTAACATTTCAACAGCATCGTTGTTTGGATCAGAAGCATATGAACCTACACAAACAGTTACCCCATTATTTGGGCTATCGTATAATTCTACAAATCTTACAAGATTTTCTTTGCAAGTAATAATGCGAGGTAATCCAAAGATGCTATAAGGTGGATCATCAGGATGGATTGCCATTTTCACACCAGCTTCTTCTGCTGCTGGAATGACACGTTTAATGAAGTACTCTAAATGTTCCCAAAGTTTTTCTTCGTCTACTTTAGAATACTCATCCATGATAGCTTTCATTTCATCTTTTGTATAACTTGAATCCCAACCTGGCAGTGATAATTCCCCTTTTACTGGGTCCATTTTCTTAGCCACTTCTTCATCGAAGATTAATGCATTAGAACCATCTGGAAGATCATACGCTAAGTCAGTTCGTGTCCAGTCAAATACCGGCATGAAGTTATAACATACAATGTTTACTCCCTCTTCTCCTAAGTTTTTAATTGTTTGAATATAGTTATCAATCAATTGATCTCTTGTCGGTTTTCCAAGTTTAATATCTTCATGAACTGGAACACTTTCAATAACAGACAATTTTAATCCTGAAGCTTCAACATCTTGTTTTAATTGACGAATACGTTCACGACTCCACACTTCTCCAACTGGAACATCATAAATCGCTGTTACAATCCCTTTCATACCAGGGATTTGTCTAATATTCTCTAGAGTTACCTGATCATCGTGTCCATACCAACGGAATGTCATTTCCATTTTTCTATTCCTCCTTTAGTTCATCTCAAAAAATTCTTTAGCATTTTTATAGCAAATGGCTTCTAAGAACTCTGTAATTAATTTTTCATCATAAGGGATTCGACCACTTTCAATCCATTCCGTTACAAGTGAAACAAGAATTCGACGGAAGTAATCATGTCTTTGATACGATAGGAAGCTTCTTGAGTCAGTTAACATTCCTACAAAATTCCATAATAAGCTTTGATTTGCTAGTACTAGCATTTGTTCTCTCATTCCTTTTTCAGTATCCGAGAACCACCAAGCTGCACCAAATTGTAAACGCCCTTTAATTCCTTCTTCGTTTGCTTGGAAGTTAGCAAGCGTATTTGCCAAAATGTCGTTGTACGATGGATTTAAGTTATAGAAAATACATTTTGGAAGACGATTCGATTCTTCTAATGTATTTAATAATTGGTTTAAAGCCAGTGCTAGATGCGTTTGATCTCCTGTTGAGTCAAATCCTGCATCTACACCAATTTTCTCAAAGTACTTACGGTTTGTATCTCGGACTGCACCAAAGTGAACTTGTGTCACTAGATGGTGTTTCTTGTACAACCCACATAAGGCAATAAACACTTCTGTTTGCCATTGTTGGATTTCTGCAAGAGTAGGTACTTCTCCACGAATCACTTTTGCAAAAATTACATCTAGTTCTTCTTTTGAAGCTCTCTTATACAAGATTTCTCCAAAGCTAATATCACTTGCTTTACATCCGTTTGCCACAAAGAATTCGATACGTTGTTCTAAAGCTTCCACAAAGCTATCAAACGAACCAACTTCTACGCCAGTTACTTCTTGTAATCTAGTCACAAAGTTAGCGAATTTTGGATGTGACACAAAAGCTTCATCCGGACGGAATGTTGGTGCAACAACTGTATCAAAAGAGACATCTTCTGCAATCTTTTGATGCCATTCGAGAGAATCAAGCGGATGGTCAGTTGTACCAATGAATTCCACTTTAGCACGTTTAATCAATTTTCTTGGACTCAGTTGTTCCTCTGCAATGATTTGATTCATACGGTCATAAATCTCTTCCCAATTATCAGGCGTTACATAGTCATCAATACCAAAAACTTGTTTCAATTCTAAATGACTCCAGTGATATAAAGGATTTCCAAATGCCTTAGCCAACGTTTTAGCCCATGCTTCGAATTTTTCTTCAGGAGTTGCATCCCCCGTAATCAAACGTTCACTCACACCATTTGCTCGCATTAGGCGCCATTTATAGTGATCTCCGCCAAGCCATACTTGTACAGCATTTTCAAATGGTTTATCCTCAAAAATTTCTTGAGGAGATAAGTGACAGTGGAAATCTTCAATTGGAAGATGTTCCACTACTCGATATAAGTCTTCCGTAACCTTACTTTGTAGTAAAAAATTTTTACGATTAAAAGTCATGATTAATCCTCCAACGCTGTGACGAATTCTTTAGCAATGCGTGTGACACTTCCATAACCTTCAGTTGCAACTTTCGCGCCAAGAGCACTTCCTACACCGACTGCTACAGCGCCTTTTTCTTTCCACTCTTTAATATTCGCAAGAGAAACGCCACCTGAAGGCATTAAGTTTACACTTGGAATTGGACCGTGAATATCTTTAATAAACGAAGGTCCTAAAACTCCACCAGGGAATAGTTTAATGATTTTCGCTCCACCATTCATCGCTTGAACAATCTCTGTTGTTGTTGCGCAACCTGGGAAGTAATCGATATGAGCTTCATGAGCCACTTTTTGAATATGTGCATCATAGTGAGGACTTACTAAAAATTCCGCACCAGCAGCAATTGCTTCTTTAGCCAACTCTACTGTCATAATGGTTCCAGCACCAATGACCACTTCTGAATTTTTTGCATAAAGAGCTTTCAATTCAGTAATTGCTTTAGAAGCCTCAGGTGTTGTATAAGTTACTTCAATATTTTTAATGCCACCCAATACTGAGTGTTTTGAAATTTCAATTGCGTCATCTGATGATTTCCCCCGAATAACTGCAAAAATATAGTTCTGTTTTAATTGTTCTAATACACTTGTCATAAGCTTTTTCTCCTTCTAGTAAAAAAACAAAAGTCATCTGTTATCTCTATGATACATCAGATGACTTTTGGTGTCAATGACAATATTCGGTTGATATCGTCTATTTCATCAGACGATTTAATTATACGATAATGTGCGTCTATTATCTGCTAAATGCAGTAACATCGCGTCTCTGGCAGCGACAGCATCTCGATTTTTAATTGCTCTTACAATTTCTCTATGAGCACGAATCGTATTTGCTTTGCTTTGCTCACTTGTAAAGAAATCATTATACAACTTAATCGATTGAATAATAATTGGAATCAGTTGCTGCATCGCTACATTACGACTAGCCTCAGCAATCGCACTATGAAATTGAATATCCAGTTTAAAGTGAATATCTCCATCCGAATGGATTTCTTTTTCCAAGGCCTTTTCAAGCCTTTCTAGAACAGCCACTTCTTCATCCGTAATATGCTGCGCGGCAAGACTCGCCATCTGAGGCTCAATCAAGAAGCGTACTTCAAATAAGTCTTGTGTCAACTTCATATGATTATCGATTTCACCAAAACCTAATGGATCTATTACAGTCTCCGTTAAACTCGTAATATAAGTTCCAGAACCTTGACGTACTTCCAAGATATTCTTTGAAACTAACATTTTCACCGCTTCACGTAACGTACTACGACCCACTTCTAAATCTTGTGCCAATGTATATTCATTCGGCAACTTGTCTCCGACTTTTAAATCATTTTTTTCAAAATATTCGACAATTCTATTTGCGGTTTGTTCCACTAAAGAAACTGTTTTCTCTTTCATCTCTATTCCCCATTCGACACTTTTTCGAACCTATTCTAACAGTTCTCACTCTATAGCTCAAACCATTAGAATAGCCTTCGAAAAGTACTCACTATTTTTTGTAGTTATAGTTTGGAATAGCATTCCAACGGTTTCTAAACATTTTAACGATTGATTTTGGATTTCTATCCCTTGTGAATAATCCTTTGTGGTTTCCTTGGATACGAATTAATGTGTAACTATTTGTTTCAAAATCTGCAAAGTTCCAAACATGTTCACCCACAAAGTTTTTTAGTTCATCAAACACTTCATGACTCATTTGATGGAATCGTTCCTGATACTCTTCAGTATACGGAACATCCCAATTCGAATGATATCCAGGTAATGTATCCGCACCGTATTCTGTCATGATAATTGGTTTATCTGGATATTTTTCTTGCCATGCTAATAGTTCTGTACGAAGACCCTTTCGTGCTCCTTCAATATCTCCGTGGTTGACATACCATCCGTAATAACGGTTTAAGCACAGTACATCAATTAACGGCGAAATTAAATCACGTTCTGGAGTTGCCATCATAATATTGACTACTGTTGTTGGACGATTTTGCGGATCCAATTCTTTCACGTATTTGACTAAAGGCTCGAAGTATTGATCAGCACCTTCCCCAGCACCATCCGGCTCATTCGCCACACTCCATAATACAACGCATGCATGGTTTTTATCGCGAGCCACTAATTCTTTAAGAGCAAGTTTGTGGTTTTCCATCGTTTGATAGAATTCCCACGTCTTAATTGGTTTCGCATCTCTACCAATCATATTTAATGCCGCCGTAAAATTAGCAAATAAACCAACAGCAGGAACTTCATCAATCACTAAGAATCCCATACGGTCTGATAAACGCATCATCTCTTCAGAATAGGGATAGTGAGCTGTTCGGTAGGAGTTAGCTCCCATATTCTTCATTAAGTTCAAGTCCATTAAGTTTACAGCTTCGTTAAAACCACGGCCATTTACAAAACTATCTTCATGTTTCCCAAAACCTTTGAAGTATACAGGTTTGTCATTTACTAGGAATTGACCTTTTTCAACACGGACAGTACGAACTCCAAATAGTTCTTCATATTCATCCACTAACTCTTTCCCAACAAACAATTCAACTTTTGCTGTATAAAGGTAAGCATCTAATACTTCCCAACGACGAACATTGACAATTTCAAGTTCTGATTCCGCTTCACCTTTTGCCACAACTTCACCATTTTCGTCTAAAAGTGTTACTTTTGCGGTACCACCTTTAGCAGTATGTTCTACCGCTACTTTCACAGTCGCATCATTTTCATGAACATCGTAAGTCACTACAATATCTTCGATACGCGCTTTAGGAAGGACTAATAATTGAACCGGACGTTGAATCCCAGCATAGTTAAAGAAGTCGAAGTTCTCTGAAACTTTCTTCCTCACAGAACCATCTGGCAATACTTCTTCTGAATAGTTCCCGACTGGCAAAGTAGTATGATCTAAAATATTATTGGCGCAAACACTAATCAATAATTCTTTTCCAGTTGTCAATTCTTCAGGAATACGAACTTCAAACGGAGTAAATCCGCCGATATGTTCTCCTAGTAATTGACCGTTCACATATACTTTTGCTTGATGAGTTACAGATCCAAAACGAAGCACTAATTCTTCGTTTGATTCGAAAGAAGGTACTGCAAAAGTTCGCTCATACCAGTTATCTCCAATAAAATATCTTTTTTCTGACTCCACTGCTACATCATTGAACGAACTTGGAACTACCATTAATTCTTCAGATGAAAGTTGTTTGTCCAATCCAGGAGCGTATTCTCCTTGCTTAAAATTCCAAATCCCATCTAACGAATAACGTTTCCTCTTTGCATTTAAAACTGGATATAACATGAATCATCCCTCTTTCTATAATTTAGCTTGCCATTTTTCTGTCCACACTAACTCATTAGGAATTCCCTTGAATTCAGATTTTCCTTCAAGTTTATCAATTACAGATTTGACTGTATTCTCATTACCATGATAAGCATTGATAAATGTTTTAACCATTGTTGCATCATGTAAATGGGTTGTAAAGTTCGTAGACACAAATACAGTTGGTGCTTCATGCACATACCAAGGAACTTCATTCGACATTGCTGTCTTCCATTGAATACGATAGTTATTTTGTGCACCATATCCAATCACGTTTGCAACCACTAACGCTAAGTCAACAGTATCTCTATACTCTAGTGTACGCCCTTTGATACGACTATTTCCATCATTAACGGTTACTTCATATCCACGACTTGTCAATTCATCTACGAAACGGTTTAATACTGAATCATCATTAGCCATGATTCCGCCTTTTTCTCCATCTAAGTAATACAAGCGTACACGTTTATGGTCTGTCGGATTAATTGGTAAGTTTTGCTGAGTATCTTTAACAAGCGTAATTCCACGTTCAGCCGCTTCTTTTTGCCAATCAAGGTGTTCTTGGCAACCAATGACTTCTAATTCTTTCTTATCTTTTAACAATGTACCATTCGCTTGTTTTTCAGGAAGGTTTAATTTTGCTTTCAATCCTAAAATACGACGAAGAGCATCCGTCATACGTTCTTCAGTAATGACTCCATTGTGATATCCTTTTAACATGAAGTTAAAGTCTTCTTCCATATTATTGAAGAATAAGAACATGTCACAACCTGCAGCAATGGCTCCTGGAACATAGTCCTCTCGACGCATCGCACTTGTCATTCCTAGCATGTGACTTGCATCTGTAATCACCATTCCGTTAAAGTCTAATTTTTCTTTTAGTAAATCTTGAATTAATTCTTCGGCAAGTGTTGCTGGCATTACATCTTTATCTTCAAGTCCTGGACGAAGTGCTTTTTGATATTCCGGCAATGCAATATGTCCAGCCATAATCATTTCCACACCATTTTCGATATGGTTGCGATATACATTACCAAAAGAATTTTCCCACTCTTCTACTGAAAGTTCATTCACACCTAAAATTAAGTGCTGGTCACGTTCTTCAGTTCCATCTCCAGGGAAGTGTTTCACACAGCAAACGACTTCGCGTTCAGCTTTTAATCCTTCTACATATGCGTTTGTATATTTAATGACATCTTCAGCAGTTGTACCGTACGCACGAGTATTAACGATTGTATTTCTCCAGTTTTGTAAAATATCCACACATGGGTCAAAGTTTACGTTTACCCCAAGAGCCGTTTCTTCACGAGCAGATACAAGTCCTGCGTGATAAGGAACCCATGGATCACGGCTTGCTTCGGATTGCGCACCAGAAGAAATATAAGTACCACCTTTAACGGCACCATCACCACCTGAATCGCAGTTTGCAGCCACTAATAATGGAATTTTTGTTTGAGATTGAAGATCATTAATCAATCCTTGAACATCTTCTGGGCTACCGTTCATATAACGGACACCACCAATATGGTATTTTTCAAGAATTTCTTTGTTGCTTAAGTTGTTTCCACTAAAAGCATCTCCCCCAAAGAAGAACAAGTTTGTAAATAATTGTCCTACTTTCTCTTCGTCTGTCATGCCTTTAATTGTTGACTCCACCCATTCAATTTGACTTGGATTCAAGTTATAAGGTTTTTTTGATAAATCTACTAATCTTGCCATTTTACTTCCTCCTATAATGACGCTCCGTAAACTATTTAGTTTACGGAGCGTTAATGAATTATGCTTTTTGTTTTGCTAATGTTTCAGCTTTGATACGAGCAATTTCCGTTTGAATTTCTTCCATTTTCTCTTTGTTTAATGGATAGAATTTCATCGCGATAATGTTACAGAAGTATCCAAACATAATGAATCCACAGAACATTACTAAACCAATGAATTTCAATTCTGGTGTTAATGGTGTATCTACTTGAGGTAATTTTTCAGTAAATCCGATAGATGCACATAGAATACCTACAAATGCAGAACCGAATGAAGAAACGATTTTATCAACAGCACTGAATAATGTTCCCATTAATCCAGGTACATAACGTCCTGAACGATATACTTCGTAGTCCGCACAGTCAGCAGTCATAGGAATAACCATTGTACCTGCTAAACCATTTGCACCTTGAGCTAAGATAAATAATATTAAGAATGCAATTGTAAAGAACGATAATCCGGTAAATCCTTCAGCTCCAGGTAGTGAGAATGTTGAAGGATCTGCTACATAGAATAGACCGAATAATAATCCGTAAAGGATAATACCTGCCCATGAACCTAATAGCAATGCTTTTCTTTGACCTAGTTTTTGAGCGATAAATTTAACCCCAAGAATCATAATTAAAATCTTAGGAATCAATGTGTATTGGTTAAATGTATTAAGTAATTTATAGTTTCCACAAATAATACCAAAGATAATTACTGATACTGTAGCATTAGAAGTAACTATAGCTGCTAATTTATCTGTTGATGCTGATACTACTAACATCTGAATAGCGCGGTTATTTTTTAATACATCCCAGTAATCTTTGAAAGTAACTTTAACTGGTTCACCTGTACCAAAGAATTCTGTGCGGTCTTTATCTTTAAGGGCAAAGATTGCTAACCAAGTGAAGATGAAAGTAACTGGAGCGATATAAATCCATAATTCTTGGAATAATTCAGCAGTAAAACCACCATATTTCGGAACTAAGTGTTGAGCCACAAAACCTGGTACTAACGCGAATAATATAGCGTTATAGATACCGTCATAAATACCAAATGTTGGACGTTGTTTAGGGTCATTTGTTAAACAGCTTTGAGCTGACTTAGTTACTACTGTTTGTAATGTATAACCAATAATGTAAATTAAGTAAACAACTAAGAAATAAACGAATCTAAATTGTTCTGGTAAATGGTGAGTTGTAAAGAACATTAAGAAAGTAGTAATTAGTAACACGATATTACCAGCTGCCATAAACGGACGGTTTTTACCAAATTTTCCATCAGTTTTATCTACGATATAACCAACGATTGGGTCAGTAATCGCATCCCAAATACGCATAAATGTCATAATAGAAGTAGCCATTACTACCGCTACCCCAACGTAACCTGTTAAATAGTAGGCAACGAAGTTCAAAAGAACTAGCCATAAGTTTGTTGATGTATTATTCAAAGCAAACAACGCCATTTGCCACGTTTTCGCTCTATGAATCCCTGTATTTTCCATGATATAAACTCCTTATTTTTTAATTTTTAAATTGTGATAAATGCTGATGATAAATTGCTTGATACTCTTCATCGTTGTAATGTCCGTCAATAAATTCTGGAAGAATTTTTGTAACTAACGTTTCCCACGACTCTTTTTCTTTTCCAAATAAAATTGGATAGAAATGTACTTCATTAACTTTTGCAGCGTCTAGATCACCAGGAGCATCTCCGACCATTAAGATTTTTTCTTTTTCAAATCCGAGAGACTTGATCTCTTTAATTGCTGCTGCTTTACTTCCTCGTTCCTGTCCGAAGAATTCCGAAACAAATGGCATTAACCCATGACGCTTCCATTCACTATTAACTGCTTCGCTATTCGCAGAAGAAACAATCGCAATTTGCGCTACTTTACTAATTTCTTCTAAAGCACTTTTCACGCCTTCAAAAGGTTTATCTTCGCCAACAAGTTCTGTTTCAATGCCGTGATTCACAGCCTTACTCCAATCGAGTGCTTTTACTAGTACAGCATCGTTATGCTTAGCAATCTCCTCTTCTAATGATTGATTCGAAAGAGATGTTGTATGATTGCACCAGTTAGCAAACACTGAGAAGTCTTCAATTGCTTCACCGTGTTCTTTAGCAAACTCGAGACTAAGTAGTAACCCTTTAAAACGATTAATCCCTCTCGTTTCAGAGAATAAGTTGACACGATTCCATTCTTCTAAATAGACTTCTTGATTTTGAATCTCGAAATACTTCGCTGCTAGCGGGCCGAAGAATCGAATGTGTTTAATATCCATTGTGTCCATCGCACAGCCATCTGAATCGATACATACTACGAATGGACTTTCATTTGTTAAAGCCATATGATCTCCTTTCATAAAATAAATCAGTTCTAAAGTCTGCAGATGATTTTTGTTAGATGACTTTTATGCACTCGCTTACATTAGTGCGTAAATATAAAATCATCTCTAATTTTAGAAATGATGTGACGTTTTGCAGTGAATTCATCTGATGTATTCATTGTATCAGAAGTAAAACAAAAAATAAATACCTAAATTAAAAATTTTTCAGACTTTTTTAAAGTTGCTATTTTCGCATTTAAATAAAGCTTTCATCTATTATAATAGGCAACAAAAAATCAACAGACGACTTTTAAAAGTCATCTGTTGAATGATGAATATATATTGTTAAGATAAAAAACAATCTTGTTTTTCTGATTCCCACAAATGTTGACTGTAAGAAGAACTATCTATTTTCGAGTAGAAAACTTTCAAGACATACTTGTTAATTTCTAACTCTGTTTCCGAAATGGCGATAAGCATTACAACTTTAAAGATATTCTGACCCTAATAAATAGGTTTGTTGAATGTCCTCATGACAAGTTTGGAGGTGGACGCGTCTTTTAAGATTCGTGTCAGGCAAGGCAATGAATGCATACGTACTCTTAATCCCAATATTCTCCCAGTGACAAATCGCCTTCTCAAACCGTTGATTTTTTAAGTTATCTGGCAATGCTAACTTGATGATTTTTGATAGACACTTTTTCTGCATCTCCTGTTATTGTCTTAAATAGATTAAAAATTCCAATCATTCTCGTGATAATTTTTTTGTCATCTCCTCGTCGTCTTTTAATTAGTTAATCGACTACGATTACCAATGCGATTCGTGACATCTTACATGGTGACTACAACACTGGTACCGTTCGTACCATTTCAGCTGTATTATTTTCGAGGCTCTAAAGCATATAATTAAATTAACAGCAGTGATTAATGAAGTAGGATGGTCCGAATACCTTTGGCATCATGCGAACAAACGCCAATGCAATTGCATTGGCGTTTTTACCTTTTGTTAAATTAACGAACAATCTGTCCTGATTTTTGGTTCATAAATTCAAAGACTTCATTTTCTTCAAACGGATTCCAGTCGCCAAAAACCGTATGTTTTAATACCGAACTTGCTGTCCCAAAATCGACAATTTGTTGGCTATCCCAACCTTTTAGAACGCCGTTTAGAATTCCTGCAGCAAAGGCATCTCCTCCACCAACTCGGTCGATGATCGGATTGATATCATAGAGTTCAGATTCTACAAATACTCCATCTTCACCTACAAAGAATCCTTGTAATTCGTTATGATTCGTCGAAATGACATTGCGCTTTGTTGAATACAACACTTTAATATTTGGATATTTTGCTTGAACTCGCTTGTAAATTTCTTCCTGCGAAACAACTTCATCTTCTGATGCTACTTTCAAGAAGTGAATCGCATCTAGTCTACCCGCAGAAAGGATATCTACATAAGGCAAGATTTGTTTGAAACAAGGATAGGCTTCCTCATAACTCCACAACTTACTACGATAGTTCATATCAAAGCTCACATAGCATCCATATTCCTTCGCTTTACGGACGATTTCTACTGTCCACGACTGCCACTTCTTAGAAAGAGCTGGTAGAATTCCTGAAATATGAAGCAAGTCAGCCTCTATAAATATTTCGTCTAAATCCCAGCAGAGGTTGTCTAACACTGAAATACTAGAATATAAGCGATCGTATGTAACACGAGAAGCACGTCCTGCATTTCCTTGTTCTAAAAAGTAGGTTCCTAATCTTCCATATTCTGTCGCTACTAGATTCGTATTGATTCCATTCATTCGCAATCTTGAACTTACAGCATCGTTTAAAGGATTATCTTGCGGTAGGACCGTTGCCACAGAAACGTCATGGCCAAAGTGCGCTAAGGAAATCCCTACATTTGCTTCAGCTCCACCATAGCAGACTCTGAACTCTTTTGTACTTTTTAAACGTACATCATCTGAGGTCGATAATCTTAACAAAATTTCACCTAAAGTGATGATTCTCATCTTGACTCCTCTTTTCTTAAATAGAATTTTTTAAGAAGGATGAATTACCTCCAATTAATCTGCCAAAGCATTCACAAATTCTTTAGCAATTCGTATTACACTTTCATACCCTTCTGTTGCAACTTTTGCACCAAGAGCACTACCGACACCGACTGCTACAGCACCTTTTTCTTGCCATTCTTTAATATTTGCAAGAGAAACGCCACCTGAAGGCATTAAGTTCACACTTGGAATTGGGCCGTGAATATCTTTAATAAATGAAGGCCCTAAAACTCCACCCGGGAATAATTTAATGATTTTTGCTCCACCATTCATCGCTTGAACGATTTCTGTTGTTGTCGCGCATCCTGGGAAATAATCGATATGAGCTTCATGAGCAACCTTTTGAATATGTGCATCATAGTGAGGACTTACTAAAAATTCCGCACCAGCAGCAATTGCTTCTTTAGCCAACTCTACTGTCATAATGGTTCCAGCACCAATGACCACTTCTGAATTTTTTGCATAAAGAGCTTTCAATTCAGTAATTGCTTTAGAAGCCTCAGGTGTTGTATAAGTTACTTCAATATTTTTAATTCCACCTAATACAGAATGTTTTGAAATTTCAATCGCATCATCTGATGATTTACCGCGAATAACTGCAAAAATATAGTTGTCTTTTAATTGTTGTAATACACTTGACATGTCCTTTCTCTCCTTTATAAATGCGTCTTTGCTATGAAACAAAGGCTAGTTTTTTATCTGAATCTTATTTTCTGATTATTTTTCTCAACAACCATTCTCCCGTAAACGATATTTCCATTTGAATCTTTTAAATATTTCAAACCATTATGAATATCTTCTGGAGAATAATATACCAATAATTCCCCACTCTTGGTTTTACATTTTATTTTTGTTCCTCTTTCTTCTCCTGGACAATCTGGGCGAGGTATGCTCTCTTTTTCAACTGAGTACGGTTCCAATGCAATACATGTAAAAAGAGACCCTTTTTTATTTCTAATTTTCAATTGAATACCTTCATCCAACGAATTGTATCGTTTAGAATATTGCATAGCCTCTGTAACCATTTCTCCATTCGTCCAGAATCTGGAATATACTTTATTCGAACGTTGCTTTGGGATGATGAAATTTTGGGTCAATGCATTTCCACATTCTTCTTCATCAATCACCAAGAGAAGTTTTGATTGCGTATCCAAAATCATTTTTCGACTAATATAAGCTCTACTGGAAGTTTCATTATCTTTCATCGGAATACTCCATTGTGTTTCGAAATAATAGAGAGCATCCTCCTTTTTCATCTGCATTGATAAAGGTTTGGCTACCCAATGATATCCCCATGAACTTTCAATAGAAGGATAATGACCGCCTTCTACTAGGACTGTATTTTGCATTCTTTCTGATTTAAAGTGAACTCGTTTTTCACATTCTGTATAAGTATATCGTCCTGGATGCGTCATAAAACGGACTCCATCCATTTCTAGACTGATTGCTCCAAGGGAAGCATGAGCATGAGAACTTCCATGAAGACCACAAAACAGACTAAAGTAAATATCTGAACTTTTTACAACCGCTAATCCGGCTACTTCATCAAAAAAACAGTCGTCGAAATTCACTTTATGCTTTTTATCAAACACTCTCCCCGAATATAAAACTCCCATTGTATACTCTGGACATTCACTCTTAAACCCTAGCAAATGATAGTAGGAATAGACCCAAGAAAAATCAACCGTATCACTGTCATTTAACGCTAAAAGCATATGATTAGAATTCGATAAATAATAACTCGCACGAATGGGTTCTAAAAGAACTTCCTTCCAAAGGTATTGGTCCTCGTATCCCATATAACAAGCAATCTGATATAAATAGGCGAAACACATGACGACTTGATGATGATAAAGTGGACTTTGTTCCCAATGAAGTCCCTTCTTTGTAAACTGAAGAGATGCTTGCTTTAGAAGCGTTTCTTTTGCCCACAAATACAGCTCAGGTTGTTCATTAGAGTAATATACGAAAGAAAGAACACCACTGACTGCAAGCACTCCCCAATTACTTAGAAGATGCTTTTCTTGTAAATGAGTACGAATATAATCGGCATGCAAGAGCATCGATTCCTGAATTTGCTTTCTTTCTACCTTGCTAAACTCTGATAGAGGAAGATAGGTTAAACTTTTCACCCAATTCATCAATCGAATGCCAGCATCCAAAACTCTCCATGAAGCTTCTGGGTGAGAAATCTCTTCTTCATTTTCCAAAATAAAATCAAAAACGATTTCCTTCCACTTTTTCAAGTACTTTTCTTCTTTTGTCAAATAAAATGCCATAGCTAAATCAACCAGATATCCCTGTCGATTTAACATGAACACCCATTCCATATCTCCGTTTGGCGTTTGGTGCCATTTAAACTCATGAAATGAATATTTCTCAAAACACGTTTCCATATCCATTTGATGATCATAGTAGACTAAATCCCGGTCAACTAAAGCATCTACTCTAGAAAAAAGTTCAAGCAGAAACCCACTTGAACTTTTCCCTATCTTTTTTAGACTTTCTTCTTTTAACCAGAATCTAGATTGATATGTTTCTAGATTCGTAAACATCCCATCACCTTATGCTAAAATTCCTAGAACAGAAGCTAAGATACCAATTGCGAATAATAGGATTAATAATTGATAAGTGTTCCATTTTTTCTTCTTCAATAGATAGAATACCAACACTGTAATTAATACTGGTAATAATCTTGGCATCATTTTATCTAAGATTTTTTGAATAGAAACAATTTGCTCTTCACCAGAACTTACAGTTGTGGCATATTGAATGGCAATTTTAGCTTTTACAAATGAGGCTGCTAATGCAGAGATAACTGTTACCCCCACAATATTGGCTGCTTCAGAAATTTTGCTAATTTGGCTGCTTAAAGTTTTAATAGCGTTTGTTCCTAAACGGTATCCAAGGTAGCCCATGAATACTTTGATTGCAAACATACTTAATAACATTGCCAACCAATACCCCATTGGAGCAAATCCTAAACCATCAAGAGCTAAACCTGCAAAGATTGTAGAGAACAATGGCGCTAAACCGAATTGTGCGATAGAATCTCCAATCCCTGCTAAAGGACCCATAAGAGCCATTTTAATACTACGTACAGAATCAATACTTTGACCATCTTCGTACATCGCTAATTGCAAGTTAGAAATAAACGGAACTAAATGTGGACTTGTGTTATAGAACTCCAAGTTTGCTTTAGCAGTTTCTTTTAATTTTTCTGGATCATCCTTATAAATCTTCTTTAAGCCAGGTAAGATAACGTTTAAGTAGCTGACCCCTTGATAAGTATTATAGTTGAATCCATTTTGTAAGATGTATGATCTTAATGATGTTCTAAAATAATCACGTTTCGTTAATTTATTTTGTTTAGATTCCATTGCTAAAATCCTCCACTTCGCTAGTTTGAACTGTTTCCACAACTACTTCTTGTTTATTAGAATTTTGGTAGTAAGTAATTAATGCAAATACTGAACCAACTAATGCTACAGCCATTGTTGGTAATTGTAAGTAAGCCACGCAGATATAACCTAGGATTACGTATGGAGTTAGTTCTTTCTTCAACATTACAGATAAAATCATTGCAAACCCGATTGCAGGAATTAATCCCCCAGCTACACCGAAACCACTAATCAACCATTTTGGTAAAGCATTAACAAATGCTTCTAATGCTGGACGGCTTAGTGCAGATAAGATACCAATAATGAAACCAGCAACCGCTAAACCGATATAAGTTGAGTGTGCGATTAGTTTAAATTTACCAAAGTGACCATTTTCAATCGCTTTTTCAGCCATTTTTGGATTACCAGCGAAGAATGTGTATAAGAATGTTGTTACGAATTGGAATAATACCGCAAATGGGAATGAAAGTGCTAATGCATTTTCAGGTGTAATCCCTTGATCTTTTAATGTAATTACCATGATTGTACCTACGATACCAGGTCCAACTGGGTTAGGTGGAACTGTCCCACCAGCACCTACCCCGAATCCCATATAAGCTAATTCAGCTAAAGCTCCGAATGTTAATGCTGTAGGAATGTCTCCTAAAATTAACCCTACAAAAAACGCCATAACAATTGCTCTGTTTGTATAAATTCCTAGTAACATCCCTGAATAACAGAATGCTGTTACTAGACCGATCAAAATACCTTGCATTAATGAAATTTCCATTGTTCTCCCTCTTTTCAGCTAATCATTTCTAATAATTTTTCTAAAGTTTGTGCTCCGTCATTTGTAACCGGAGAAGTTTTTGTATTGAATTGAACATTGTATTTTTCTTTCATTGTTCGAAGTGCTTGTTTATCTTCTTCTCCTAGATAAATGAATTGTGATACTTTATCCTTTCCAGGAGCTGCATGAATGTTACCTACATTCACATTTTCCATAGGAAATCCTAGTTCACATAAGCGAAGTGCATCCGCAGGACTGGATACCACTACAAAAATTGTTTGGTGTGGGGCAGCTTTCCAAATAATTTCAGCAGTTCTTTGGATTGTCCAAAAACGTACATTCACTTCTTTTGGCAATACAGTTGTCATTAATGTTTGTTGTAATTCATCCGTTGACACTGCATCATTCGCACAAATGGCTAAGTTGACTCCTAAACTCTTAATCCATAATTGTCCTTGACCATGGATAAGTCGTTCGTCAATTCTGACCATTTTAATGTTTGGTTTATTTTCCATGTTTTCATTCCTTTCTTTTCTTTTTTACCAGTACATTTCCCAGTCTTTCTTTTTACGCATAAGCGCTTCTAGATAGAAGTAATCACCCCAAATATTTCCCTCGTTAACCCCCTTCCCTGAATGCCATGAATATACTCCTTCATTTAACAAGGCAACGATAGTAGATCCTTTTTTATCAGTATATTTTGTGATTAAGTTATATAGAATTCTATCTGCCCATTTTTCATACTCTTTAACCGTTTCATTATTTGGAAGCTCTTTAGCCATTTGCTGGATACCGCAAACTGCAATGGCAGCTGCAGAAGTATCTCTTGGTTGACCTGAAGTATCATCAAAGATTAAGTCCCAATAACATACAAAGTCTTCTGGAACACGATTTAAGAAGTAGTTTGTTACCGCTTGGAAATATTCAACATTTGTTTCGGATGGAGCATACGCATTGCAAAGAGCAATTCCATAAATTAACCATGCTTGCCCTCTTGCCCATGCAGAGTCATCTGAATACCCTTGTCTTGTTTTTCCATATGCAGGCTCTCCTGTTTCTGGATCAAAGTAGAAAGTATGGAAAGCTGAAGCATCTTGACGAATAGCGTTTTTCAAAGTTGTCTGGAAGTGAGCTTTAGCCATTTCTTGATATTTACCATCTCCAGTTTCATTACTTGCCCAGAATAGAAGAGGAATATTTAATAAACAATCCACAATTAAGCGGTAGTTATCACGTGCTCCTAATTCTCCCCAAGCTTGAATAAAGTTTCCTTTTTCTTGATATCTTGAGGCGAGCTGTTCAGCAGCTTTAATGGCCGCTTCTTTTGCTTTCTCATTTCCTGTTACCTTATAAGCACTAACACAAGAAGGCGTATATAGGAAGCCTAAGTCGTGGTGGTTTACTTCGATTAACCGTTCAATTCGATCAATGAAGGAAGCCACATTCTTTTCGGCTGCTACTTTATATTTCTCCTCCCCAGTAAATTCATAAGCGAGCCACAACATTCCTGTCCAAAATCCGTTGGTCCATTCGATATTTTCCATCGCTTTATAGTCATTATCGAAGGTCGCTGGCGTCGGGAATTGTTCCCCCAACTGCTCTAAGTTACTATCAATTTTTTCTAAACAAGCTTTGATGGCTTCATCTACTAAAGCTGGAGTTAAGACCTCCGACTCATTCGATTTATACGCTTTCAAAGGTTCGATATTTTTATCAATCATTTTTGCACCTCTCTATAAGGCAACTTAACACGTTAACTCGTTAAGTTTATTTTATCCTATTTTTTTATTTTTGTAAACGTTTTTTTGTAAAAAAATCATTGAAATTGTTAATAATAAAATTCCCAATAAAGAATACACTTCAAGATTTTGAACACCTGTAGCTGGTAAAGCCTCTTCTTTTGAAGGTTCTGAGTTTGTATTTTCCGTGGTTATTTCACTTGAGTTCTGTTGTGTTTGTTCCTGAGTAGTTTCTTCTGTTTGTTTTTTCACTAAATACGTGTAATATCTAATTTTGTTTTCAACAGTAGGTTCCGTTGAATTTTGTAATTCGTATTGGTCTGTATTTAGTGCAGGAAGGCCTGCTGAAGGATCTTCTGGATTTAAGAATGCAATGTCTAGTTTATTGCCCTCTTTCTTAATGGTATAAATCCCTTTTTCTTTTAATACGAGACCATCTTCTAATGTCAACTCAGTGTCATCATATTTAACGACTCCGTAAATTTGATTCGTCTTATCAAAGACTGCTTGCGTTTTTTCAGAATTTTCTACAACTTGGATGTCGTCTTTGTTCTTTTCCTCTTCAAACTCTTTATCTGAACGATTTGGATAGAGGACATACGTATATTTATTATTCGTAGCGTCATGTGGTTGGACAATTGAAATAAAGCTGTTTTCTACTTCTTCATCACTTTGTCCTGCGTTTATATCCTTCCAAGTTCCTTTACGGTTTTCTTTTTTGACATTAACAGTTGTTGGTTCTAAGAATTTATATCCAATATTCATTTGCGTATTTTGAGATTTTAAGAGTAAATCTTTCACTTGCATTTTGTTATCGGCGTCTGAAACAGGAACTTCCTTTCCGTCTGCAACTACACTATAATCATTCTTCGAAGCACTACGATTTCTTGACTCTCTTTGAACTTTACGATTATCGACAACTGTATAAGCTTCATTATCCGTACTGTTCTTAATATCCGAACCAAGGAATACGATTCGATCCCCTAAAATAAACCAAGATTTTTTAGCGGTCAGGGTCTTATTCCAGTTTTGGAAATCCATCGCAACCGTTCCGTATTTATTTCCTAGCGCTGTACTTCCAACAAATGAATGATCCATTGTGGTCATCCCTGATCCTTTTTTCCTTGCTTCATTCGTTTCAGTAATCCCAGCTAGTTTGTATGGATCGACTGTTGCCCAATAATCGTCACTATAATGACTTAAATCATCATTGTAGAGATAAGAGACACCATCACTTGTATACCAACCTTTGGCATTTTCATTATTCATGAATTCGTAGTTTTGAATCTTGTTCGAGTACATGCTAATTCCGAAAGCAAATTCACGTTCTTTATTGTAATAAGCCACTTTGTCCATTGCTTGATAGAGTTTGAGATAAGTGTCTCTTGGAGTCGCTTCTACCATTGGGTTGTACATTAAACTTTCAAAGAGATGAACATCGTAGAAAGACTTCAACGATTTAAAGGTATCGTAGAAATTATCGGAAGAAACGATGTCTTTTACTAACCCTTGAAGTTTCGCTTTTTCTTGCTGATTACTTGCTTCTGCAATTCTTAAAATACCTCTTAGAACTTCCACGGCTGCATAGTGATCATTTTGTACTTTTCTGCTGAGTGAGCGACCTCTTGTCATATCCATCAATCCTCCCTTATAAATTAAAGGTAAGAATCCTTGATGAATCCAGTGATAAAGAACGTTTAATTTGTCATTACTGATCTTATAAGGACTTGCTTGAATAACAGGGAGTAATTGAGAAAATCCATCAATTAATACATTTCCGTATGCCCCTGTATAAGCAATATTTGTATGATCTACATAAGAACCATCGTAGTAGAAACCTTCGCCTTCAGAAACTAATGCTAATACATTACTTACGGCTTGAATTGAGCGTTCTAATTTCGCGTCATCTTCAAGAAGGAGCGCTTCAATGATTTTAACTTTCCCTAAATCTGAAAGGTTCCCACCAACAGCTGTTTTACCACGGTTTTGGCTGACCATGATTTTAGATGGGTCTGGAACCATCTTGCTCACTGGTTTTAAGTATTTCGCAATTTCTTCTTTACTGAAATAACGATTCATAATCGTTAGGATATTATTGATGGCACGAGGAACGCCAATTTCATAATCCCACCAGTTTCCTTTAGACTCAGTATTTTCATTGTAGTAATGGTCATACATTAATTTCATACTATGCTTAACCACTTGAATAACTTTGTCGTCGTTATAGTATTTTGAGTTTTTATTCGTAACTGCTTTTGCAATTTGCTCTACGCGTCTATACGTCTTCGTCAAATTTGTTGATTTAGAGTAATCCCCAACTGCATCCCAAATTTTCTTTTCATCATTTGCTAGGAAACTAGATAGATATCCTTCCACTTCTTTTTCATTAACACTAAAGATTTCTTTCATATAACTACTCTCTGTAGAGTAAAAGTCATTCCCAGAAATCATGGCATCCCATTTCTTAATCAAGTTCCTATACGTTTCGTTTGGTTCAAGGACCTTCAAAGGAACCACTTTATCTTTGGTATCTGGAGCACTTACAACTAATTCAGTACTTCCAGCCTTTTTAGGAACAATTGCTCCGTTTTCGATGGCAGCAACAGAAGTATCCTTAATCTTATACGTGTATTTTGAATCGAGCACCCATCGTTTGTCAGTCGTGAGCGTTACAGATTCATCAAAATCAATGTCTTTTGTCTTTTGAGGTTGAGTCTCTTTTTCCTCTTCTTTTTTGGTTAAGCTCACATCATCGAATTGAACTTTCCCTTTTCCTGTTTCAAAAAATAACTCAACTCTGATTTCTGTCGCTTCACTTCCTGCAACAAACTCCTGCGTAATCGTCGTCCAATCATTATCTCCGACTAAGCTCTTGCTATACCAAAGTGGTGAAAGCTGTTTGTTATTGCTGTCATAAGACATAATGCGAACTCTAGCCCCAATTTTAGAGTCTAGTTTTTCCGTTTTGATTCTCACTGAAAAAGTATACTTTTGATTTGGTTCAACTGGAATATCTTGTCCTACTACCGCTCTCATTTCAGATTCAGCTTCCATTAAAAGGTTCGATTCATCTGTAATTTGAATTTTATACTTTCCTTTCTCCCCTTTAGCAATCCAAGGAGTATTCCAATCAACTGCTGATTTTCCAGTCCATTTCTCCCCTGTATCTACTGTTGCATCAAACGTTCCATTTTTCACAAGATTGACTGTTTGTCCTGCCGGAATTCCCGTATTGTCATCCGCATGTACTGGATTTCCATGAGAGACACCCAGTGAAGAAACCAATGCAAAAGCTAAAACTAAACAGCTCGACCAAACTTTTTTCATCTTTATCATCCTTCCGTTTTTAACTTAACGTGTTAACCCTATAAATGAATTCTACCACTCATTTTAGAATTTGTAAACGGTTTATTTAATAAAAATTAAAAAAAATAAGAATCCCCCACATTAGGAGGATTCTTATTTTATTCAGCAATCAAATTAACTACATAAAAATCAGGATGGATAAAGCTTTCCGAGTATTCTATCACTTCTTTGGTTGTATTGTTAAAAATCGTTTTCTTTACAATCACTACCGAATTGGTTTGGAGCTCGTCTGTTTCAGGGATATCCAATGTCTTAAATTCAATCGTCATACTCATCGGCATATTCACTAAGTTGTTTTCAATACCCAACTCTTTAGAAACACTTCCACCATCTGAAATATGTTGAACTGCCTCTTCACTTAATAAGGTTGTTTGAACAAAACGCTTTTGAATTTTCCATAAAGTATCATCAATCATCGCTCTTTGAACGATTTCATATAAAGGACCTTTCCCTTCAAATTGACTTAAAACGCGTTTATCTTCACAGATTTGTATCGAAGTCTCTACTCGCTCCGAATTCTTTTGCGGATTGAATTTCTTCGTTAGTCTTTCACTGAAACTAACTTTTCGATGCAACATGTTTTTACGAACGAAGGTCCCTTCTCCTTGTCTTCGAATCAAGTAGCCTTCTGCCACTAAATCATTTAATGCTTTAACGACTGTTGTATTACTAACCTGATAGATTTTTTTTAAATCACCTTCAGAATAAATTTTAGATCCGGGTTTAAATTTGCCTTCGTCAATCTCTTTTAAAATGTTTTGTTTTATAATTTCATACTTTGGTAGCATGCACAAACACTTCCGTCCTTATATTTTAAAGCCATCATATCAAAATAATTTCCTCAAGTAAACAGAATAAACACCCCTTCTACGGAAAGGGGCGTTTAGGATTAAGGTTGTTTACCGATGTACGCTAAAATACCGCCATCCACATAGAGGATATGACCATTTACAAAGTCACTTGCACTACTTGCAAGGAAGATGGCCGGACCTTTCAAGTCTTCTGCTTCTCCCCATCTTTCTGCTGGTGTTTTTGCGATAATAAATTTATCAAATGGATGTCTTTCTCCATCCGGTTGAATTTCACGAAGAGGAGCTGTTTGCGGTGTCGCAATATAACCAGGTCCAATTCCATTACATTGAATATTGTAGCATCCGTATTCTGATGCAATATTACGTGTTAACATCTTCAATCCGCCTTTAGCTGCTGCATAGGCAGAAACAGTTTCGCGTCCTAATTCACTCATCATTGAACAGATGTTAATGATTTTACCGCCACCTTTTTTAATCATTGAAGGAATAACCGCTTTTGATACGATAAATGGCGCATTTAAATCCACATCGATGACTTGACGGAAATCTTCAGCCGCCATTTCATGCATTGGAATTCGTTTGATGATTCCAGCATTGTTAACTAAGATATCAATGACGCCAACTTCTGCTTCGATTTTTTTCACCATTTCTTGAACACCAGGTTCATCCGTAACATCACAAACATATCCGTAAGCCTTAATGCCTTTTTCCGCATAGTTTGCTAGACCTTTTTCTACTCCACTTTCATTTCTGTCATTAAATACGATAGTGGCACCAGCACTCGCTAATGCTTCTGCAATCGCAAACCCGATTCCGTATACTGCACCTGTTACAAGTGCAACTTTTCCTTTTAATGAAAACATGTCATTTGTCATTTTACTCACTCCTCACTATTTAAGATCTTGCATTGGAACCATATCCATATCAGTATAGGTAATGTTTTCTCCAGCCATTCCCCAGATGAATGTGTAGTTTGAGGTTCCCACACCTGAGTGAATAGACCAACTTGGTGAAATACATGCTTCTTCGTTTCCAACCACTAAGTGTTTTGTTTCTTGCGGAGTTCCCATGAAGTGGAAGACTCTTGTATCAGGTTCCATATCAAAGTAAAGGTATGTTTCCATACGACGTTCATGCGTATGACATGGCATTGTATTCCAAGAGCTACCTGGTTCAAGCACTGTGTATCCTAATTGTAATTGGCAGCTTTCGCATTGATTTGGATGAACATATTGATAAATCTTTCTTTGGTTTAATGTATTGGATTCACCCATGCAAAGTGGAACAATTTTTTCAATACCTAATTTTTTATTTGGATATTTATGATGGGCTGGAACGGACACAACGTAGAATTTCGCAGGGTCTTCAGCAGAAACACTTGAAAAGGCAATTTCTTTTGTTTCTTTCCCGATGTAGTATCCATCTTGTTTCACCATATTTTCTGAAACACCATCGATTTCAATGACACCAGGACCTCCAATATTAATGACACCCATTTCACGTCTTTGTAGGAAGTATTCCACTCCTAACTCTGTTGATAATTCAATAGTTAATTTCCCTTCAACTGGCATTACCCCACCAAAAATCATGCGGTCGTTATGAGTATACGTCAACTTCACTTGATTTGGTTCAAATACTTTCTCAACTAAGAACTCCTTTCTTAATTGCTCCGTAGAATAATGTCTGATATCCTCTGGACTGTGTGTATATCTCGTTTCCATAGTTCTCCTCCTTAATTGATTCATAAAAGCTTTTTACTACCAAATCTTTTTTTCTTTTGGTAGCGCTCTCGCGTTCAGTCTAACACTAAACGAAACCAGTTTCAAGTAAAAGTTAACGTGTTAACACGTAAACTTTTGTTTTTCAAAAGATTTTTTGTTGCATTTCACAATATTAACATTTAACAAATCGTTCTTATAAATCATTTAAATAGATAAAAAACTCTGGTTTAGAGATTTGATTTCAAACTACTTTTCACAAGGTTTTTCTATTTAAATTTTTTTATTATTTTAATCTATCCTTTTGGTTTATAATCAGGGACTTCAATTTTATCTATTTCTTGGTAAGGTGCCAACGTAGATACCATCACAATCGCCTCATCATAAGGATTGTTTACATAATGCACTTCATTTGGTTCTATATGAATAAACTGTCCTTTGGATAAAGTAACTTTCTCATCATCCACATATATATCAATTTTTCCCTCGAGAATATAGAAGTTCTCTTCCATAATCTCGTGATAATGTGCTGGAAAATCTTGACCAGGATTAAATTTTACGATTGCAAAATTCGATCTAGGTCCCTTCATTAAATATTTAGGACCACTATCACCAAAACGATATTCTCTTTCATTTTCGTTTAAAACAAACATAGAAACACTCCTGTAAGATTAAAAATGAATTTTAACGATAAATAAATACTTCCTTCTCATGAAATAGAAAAGGAAGTATTGCATTACTATAAAATAATATTTCTGTTAATGTTCTCCCGGAACCTGTCCATATGCCTTAAAAACATCAACTGCGACTTGAATTTGATCCTCCGTTAATTTTGCCACAGGACGACCTAAAGAATGTGCAACATACAAAGTCTTTGCAGATTCTTCTAAATAAACAGCTGCATATAATGCTTCAGTTAAATTTTTCCCGATAGTCACAACCCCATGGTTTTTCAAAACAACCGCTAAGCTGTCTCCTATATAGTCCACCACTGCAACACCCATTTCAAGGCTAGCTGCTGAACTATATGGAGCAACATGAACATGTCCTTTTGTAGTGTTTGCTAATGTTGTTAGATCACAATCAATACGGTCAAATACTAACCCTAATCCAGTTGCATACGGTTGATGGGTATGAATAATTGAATTAACATTAGGCATATTTTTATAGATATAACATAACGCAATAGTATCTACACTTGCTTTTCTTTCTCCTTCAACAATTTTACCCTCGTTATCAACCACAAGAACATCTTCTGGAACCATTTCATCATAAACCATTCCACTAGGAGTTACTAGAATATGTTCACTATTCACTCGTAAACTAACATTTCCTCCTGATAGAGAGATTAATTGATACTTATCTAACTTTAATGCTGCATCAATAATTTTCTTTTTTTCTAATTCATACACTTTTATCACTTCTCTTTAATTTTTTGTAAATATTCAGTATTTACTCTTCTCGCTTTTGATTTTAATGACTCTGGATTGATTTTGTAATCTAGGTCTCTGAATATTTCAAACAGTTCTTTCCCATTATTATAATTCTTGGTATTTATCCAATATCTTCCTTTTTGAAATTGAGCCTTTCCAATTCTTAAATATAATTTACCAGAACTTGGAAATTCTCTAAGTTGGAATCTATCTGAACCATCAATATAATATTTGGCTTTAGAATTAAAACTTTCAAAAACTATTTCATTCTCTTTAATCACGATTTTTTCTGGATGTACTTTTGAAACAAAAGCGTTCCACATTGTATAAATACATACTATTCCAACCAACAGTAATAACGAAAGATTAGAATGAAAATATACTAATGAAGCTATAAAAGCTCCAATAGCAACAATTCCTGTAATAATCACATCGAAAATATACAATAGTCTATTATATTTAAATTCATTCATCTCTCGCACCTCATTTTATTAGTCATTTGCATGTAACAATTGAGCTTCTTTTTTGATTCTTGTACGATTCCACAATGCCATTGCAACTGCAATAACTGCACCAATACCTGTACCTATATATCCAAAATTGTGTAATCTTACTAACACCCATGTAAGAGGGTTAGCTCCATCACAGATAGAAGAAATTAACGTAGCCCCTTCAGGCATTTGGAAATTAACATTTTTAGCTGCAATTGTAATAAATGGAGCTAAATCTGTAGCAATCCATAACCCAACAACTAAAACAACAATCCCAACAATTAAACCTCTAAATCCATTTTCTTTTACGATTGGAGTTATTAACACAAACATCCAAGGGATAACGGCTAAGTCTGCAAATGGCAATACTGTATTTCCTGGCAATACAACTGCAAGGAAAATTAATAATGGTACAAGAATAAATGAAATCGCCATAGTAACAGGGTGCCCAACACCAACTGCTGAATCCAAACCAATATAAATCTTACCGCGATTTTGGAAATGCTTTTGAATAAATTCACTAGCAGCATCACTAATCGGAATCAAACCTTCCATCAGTAACGCAGCCATTTTAGGAATTAACACTAATACTGCTCCTAAAGAAACACCTAATGTTAAAACTTTTGTTACATCATATCCTGCAAGCATCCCAATAACAATACCTAAAACGGAGCCGATTAAAATTGGTTCACCAAAAACACCAAAACGTTTCTGAGCTTCATCCATATTGATATCAATTTTATTAATGCCAGGAATTTTATCAATTAATCCATTAATGACAATGGCAATTGGAGCATAAGCTGTTGTAAATCCGTGTGGTAATGATACCCCTGGAAGTCCGAGCGACTTTTCAACTTCTGGAGCTGTAACATCTCCTAGAACCATTACAATAACCATATTAATCACTGCTGCAATAATTCCTAGTGTCATATTATCAGTTACAATAGCAACTAACGCACCTGTAAATGCAAAGTGCCAGTAATCCCAAATATCAACGTCTACAGTTTGTGTAGTATTAGTCATTAGCATTAAAATATTTACTACCAATCCTAAAGGAATGATAATTAATCCTACTGTAGACCCCATAGCAATAGCGGCAGAAGCTGGCCAGCCAACATCAATTGTTGAAAGATTCAATCCGAATCTTGTTACCATCTCTTGAACAGCTGGTGATAATGATGTCCCTAAAAGTGAATTAATCACCAAATTTAAACCAATAAATCCCACACCAACAGTTAATCCAGCACGTAAACTTTTACCGACACCTGTTTTAAAACATAGACCTAAGATAAAAATAACAATCGGCATAACAACAGCTACACCTAAACCTTGTATGAACTGAAAAACACTTAGTATAAATTCCATGGTTTTTTCCTCCTATTATTGTTTCATCAATTCTAAAATCCTATCAACTGCTTGTTTAGTATTTACACCCGTTAAAAAGCATACTCCTGATACAAATTCACATTCCAAATTTTTTGGTGCCATTGTAGTCGCAATTAAAAAATCATAACTAGCAGATTTTGCGGGAGCTTCTGATACTTTACATTGCGTAATCTTGTATTGTCCTTGAAATCCATTTTCATCAAGAATATCCGCAATTTTTTTATGCACAACTGTAGAAGTGGCAATCCCTGAACCACATGCTAACAATATATTTTTCATTTTAATTCCTCCTAAGAAATATATTTTTTAAATTTTTCTACTACTTCTTTTTCACTATTACTATTCACTATATCAAGAACCAATTCATCATTTTGAAATAACTCCATTAACGCTTGTAAGAATTCAAGTTGAGCATGCGGTTCCTTAATAGCAAGCATAAAAACTACTTTTACAGGTACCTGTACATCTTCACTTCCCATAAATGTAAAGTTAACAGGATTTTTTAATATTGCTATCGCCATTGATTGTTCAATTACGAATTCAGCATCAGTATGAGGAATAGCCACTCCAATATGTTCCAGCTGTAACCCTGTTGGATAATGTACTTCTCTCTCTTTAATTGCATCAGAAAAAGTATCTTTTACGTAACCTCCATCCTTTAAAAGTAATGCTATTTCTTCAAGAACAGAATTTTTATCTTCCGCTTCAAGAGATAGTTTGATTAAACTATCATCTAAATACATTCGCTCTAAAACTGAACTCATATAACCACCTTATCCTTTGTTCTCAGATGCTTTAGCAACAGCTTCAATCATTTTTTCAATCATTTTGCTTGGATTTTCAGCTTTTACAATGCCACTTGTGCATCCTGTCCCATCTGCTCCTAGTGAGATCGTTCTAAAAACATCATTTTCATTACTAATACCAGCAGCTTGCATTACAGCAATAGAACTATTAATCGATTTAATGGCATCGTTTGTTGTATGAATGTACTCTTCACTACTTGTCTCTCCAGTTCCGATTAACTCTGTTGGTTCACATAAGATGCAATCTGGATCAAGTTTGGCAATAGCTTTAGCTTCCTGAAGAGAATCTGCACAAACAATTGTTAAAATCCCCAATTCTTTCGCTCTTGAAATTGATTTCACAAGCTCATTTACAAGTAGTGGCTTTTCTGCATGATTTAAGAAAGTTGCTCTTGCCCCCGCAGCATAAACGGATTCTGGTAACACATGTCCAATCCCTCTTCCTGGATAAATACCATCAATATGCTGAGCAGTAACAATGACATGGTTTGTAGCATCCTTAACCTTTGGTAAATCAGCATACGGTGCAGTAACAAATACTAATACTTCAGGATATTTTTGAGCAGCTGTATCAGCAACTTTTGCTAATTGTACTAATTCTTCACCATATAGATATGACTTTGGATTAAATACAAAAAACGGTCTATTAATTTTCATAATCCCACTCCTTATAGTTTAGTATGGAACACCTTGTAATAATGCTCTAATACTTTTTCCATTCCAATATTTGCAAGATTTTTTAATTCTATATAATTCTTATATCCCCCATTTTCAATCTCATGTTGTGCACCCATTAAGAAATCGGTATAAATATTGATTTTACTAATCCCTTCTGTTGCACACCGTTCTAGATTTAAATCGCCTGAAGAAGAACCACCATGTAAGACAAGAGGAACATCTGTTAATTGTCTGATTTCGTGTAATCTTTCAAAATTAATTTTGGGTGTTCCTTTGTACAAACCATGTGCTGTACCTATAGAAATTGCTAATGAATCCACATTTGTTTTATTTACAAACTCAATAACTGAATCTGTTTCTGTATAAATGGAATCTGGTTGCCCTTGTTCGAATGAAATCTGGTTAGAACCTACATGTCCCAATTCTGCTTCTACAGAAATATCGAATTGATGAGCTAACTCAACTACTTCTTTTGAAATTTGAATATTATCATCAAATTTTTTTTGAGAAGCATCAATCATTACGGAAGTAAATCCTAATCGAATTGCTCTCTCAATAAAATCATAATCTTCACCATGATCAAGATGTAGAACAATTGGAACTGAAGCATTTTCACCTAGATATTTACCTATTAAAGCGGCTTCCTCAAGACTTATGATATCCTTATGAGATTGAGCAAAAGCTAAAATCAGAGGTAATCTTTTTTGTTCAGCTACTTTTACATAAGATCGTGCAGAATCTAAATCAATATAATTAGTAGCTGGTATAGCATAGTTACCTTTACGTGCTTTCATAAACAGTTCGTTCGAGTTAACTAGCATAATCACACCTTCTTTTTATTTTTGTAAAGTTATTTTACATTTGTTCTAAAACAATTTTACTTCTTGTAAACGCTTTTGTCAATACTATAAATTTCATAATTGCAGTTATTTTCCTATTGACTTATGCTTTAACGCGCTATATTATATATGTAAAGTTATTTATCATTTGTTACTTTTTATTAGGGGAGATCTTTATGTTTAAAAAAGAATTCTCAGTTAAATCTCATGGTAAAACTCCAACCTATATCAATATAACTGGTATGGTTAATGAAGCTATTAACGAAAGTCAAATCAACAATGGACTTGTAATAGTGCTCACAAAACATACAACCTGTTCCGTATTTTATGAAGAATTTACCCATGATTTTGACGAAAAAGGTAATGAATTTCTTCAAAACGATTTAAATACTGTACTGGAAAAAATCATTCCAAATCATACTTCTGCTACAACTTATTCTTATCCAGGGCCAGAACATTATAAAGATGTTGAAAGTTGGCCAAATGTTGAAGAGTATCTACCAAACGGTGACCGTAGTGCTCTTTGGAATGGAGATGCACACTTGAAAGCTACTATTCTAGGAAACAGCGTGACTTTAGACGTAGAAAACAATAAACTTGCGGTTGGTAAAACTGGTTATGTTTATTTTGTAGATTTTGATAGAACTAGAGAACGTACTAGAAAACTCTCAGTTATCGTTATTGCATAAAGTAAAAAAATAAGACACCCTAGTAATTTAGGGTGTCTTTTCTAATCTAACAATAATTGGTTTGCATTCAAATCATCAATAATCAAATGGGTAACAAATTTTAAATTCAATAGTCCTTTTAGACTTAAAAATTTATCCATTCCTGAAGCTACAATCACAACTTCTTTAATAGACATCAAATCTTCTAAACTTTGTCCCAGCATCCGATCTGTAATATGAGTTTGATGAACAGTACCATCACTATCAAAAAAGGATGTAAGAATATCTCCAATAATTTTCTTTTCTCTGATTTCATCTAACTCTTCTTCACTAAACGATTGTAAGAGTCTATATGTACTAGAGGTTTGTGGATTACCTACCCCAACTACTGCAATATCAACTTTTTTCCCTTCTTCCATGACTTCTTTAATTAATCCTGATCTTTCAAACGTATTTTTCATTTCAATATCTTCAGCGAAGGCAGGAGAATAGAAAAAGTTTGCTTTGCAATCATACTTTTTGGCTAAGGAGAAGGCTAAAACATTCGAGTGAAAATTAACATTTGAATGTCCTCCTCCACCGACCAGAGGGATTATTTTTAAATGAGGTGCGCTTAAATACTTTGCATTATTTACAAATTCATATAAGGTTGTTCCCCAACCAATCCCCAGCGTATGGATACTTTGAATTCTTTCCTCAATGAAATTTGCGCATAAGAGACCAACATTCTGTTTAGTAAGCTCTTCCCCCTTGTAAGGAGTGATTTGAACGGATTTTAATCCATACTTTTCACACAATAAAGTTTGTTTTCTTAATAATGTATAGTCATCTGATTGAATCGTTATTTTTACTATTCCTACTTCTTTAGCTTCTTTTAGCATTGCCGCAACAGTTGGTCTAGAGAGATTCATTCTTTTCGATATTTCGACTTGCGTTAACCCTTCCTCATAAAACATATAGGCGATTTCTGATAATATTTGTTTTCGATTTGACATCAATTAAAATTTCCTTTTTATATTAGAATTATTATAGTTAATTAATACCATTTGTAAACTTTATTGTCAATTGATAAATTATCTTGTTTCTTATTTATCTAATGACAACTTTATTTCATAAAAATGAATTATATCTTACACGTAAATATCTTCCGACTAACCCGGTGGTTTTCATCTTCGGATATAGCACCGAACTCGTCTCCCTGTAAATGGATTTTCTAATTCTAATTCCAATTGTTCTGCTATATGATCTTCTTTTAGTTGATTCCATATATACTCTCGAATGGCTTTCTAATTCTTACCGACTCCATCTACATAATATCCTCTACATCAAAACGATCTATTTCGATACTTAAATCTTGCATTCGCCCATCTCTCAAATATCATTTGACTACTTTTCCTTTTTAAATATCCGACAAAACCAGAGACACTCATTTTTGGTGGTATTTCTACTAACATGTACACATGATCCACGCAGACCTCTGCTTCAGTAATGTTCACATGTTTCCATTCACATAACTGTCGTAACATTCTACCGACATCAAGCCTCCTTGATTCATAGAATGCCTTTCTTCTATATTTTGGTGCGAAAACGATATGATACTTTCAGTTCCATTTCGTATGTGATAAACTGTGTAAGTCATCGGTATATCCCATGACAAAACCTCCTTAGTTCTTTCGTTGTATTTTGCAGACCACATACGAATTATAACTAAGGAGGCTTGTTTTTTCATTATCACTCCGCTAAAGCTTTTTGGACCCCCGGACAATTGTACTGACCCCAAAAAGTTAGACAATTAATTTAAGCAAAGGATTTAGTTCTGT